>NZ_WAAS01000132.1:0-17569 GCF_008806585.1 Micromonospora sp. AMSO12t | reverse complement strand
AGCCGGGTGCGGGCCGCGGGGCGCGGGCGGCATCGGCAGTCGGCCGACCGGGGCGAGCGGCGGATGGGTGGCGAACTGGCGCAGCCGACCACGGCGGTACCGGCCGAGCGCGAAGACGTTGAAGAAGTGCAGCGCGCCGAGCACCAGCAGCACCAGGCCGATCTTGAGGGACAGCTCCTCCATGGCCTGGGCGGTGGACCCGACCGGGTCGGGGTGCTTCATGGCCACCGTGACGTAGCCGAGGTTGAGCAGGTAGAAGCCGACGACGAGCAGGCTGTTGACGGCCTTGGCCAGCCGTTCGTCGGCGAAGACCTCCTCCAGGAAGACCAGCCCGTTGCGCGACAGCGCCCGGGCCACCCAGACGGTCAGCCCGATGCTGATCGCCAGGTAGACCAGGTACATCCAGACCTTTGTATCCATCGCCGACGCCCCTCTTGAACGTGTTCAAATATTGTCGCCTCAGCGTAGGCGACTTCTTGAACACGTTCAAGAGGGGCGTCGTGACCGTCGGCGTGGTCCGGTCCGGCGGGGGTCGGTAAGGTCGAGTCGCGCCGGTGCCGGCGCGACCTTCGACGGTGAGGCGGCCATGGACCGGGGTGAGCGGAACACGGAGCCGGGCCAGGTGGTCCTACGCCCGGCCGGTGAGATCGACATGGCCACCGCTGGCGAGTTCGAGGCGACGCTCACCGAGGCGCTGCGCCGACCCGGCGTCCGGGAGGTCGTCGTCGACCTGGCCGACCTGCGGTTCCTGGACTCCAGCGGCGTACGCGTCCTGGTGCACGGCGTCTCCGTGGGCCGCGAGCGCGACGTGACGATGCGGGTGACCGGCCCGCAGCCGGGCGTGGCGCGGGTCCTTCGGATCACCGGGGTCGGCACCCTGCTCGGGCTCGTCGACTCCGACGCCGACGAATCCGTCGCGCGGGGATGGCGCGGGCTGGACTGACTCAGGGCTCCGAGTTCGCCGCCGCGGCGGCGGACCACTCGACCAGTAGCAGGGTCGCGTCGTCCTGGTGCGTCCCGCCCTGGTGTTCCGTCACCGCGTGACTGAGGCGGCGCAGCGTCTCCGCCGCCGGGCGACCGGAACCGATGTGCCGCTCGGCGAGATCCGCCAGGCGGGAGAGCCCGAACATCTCGCCCGCCGCGTCGCGCGCCTCGGTGACTCCGTCCGTGTACAGCAGCAGCCGGTCACCGGGCTCCAACCGGGTCCGCGCCACCTCGACGCGGCCGTCGGGCAGGCCGAGCGGGAGCCGGCGGCCCCCGGTCAGCCCCTGCACGGCCCGTCCCCGGCGCAGCAGCACCGGCGGCGGGTGTCCCGCGTTGACGTACCGCAGCGTTCCGGAGCCGGTGTCGAACTCGGCGAGCACGGCGGTGACGAACCGCGCGTCGTCCCACTGGCCGGCGATCGCGGCGTCCACCGCCCGGACCAGGCCGGGCAGGTCGGAGCCGGTACGCCGGGCCGCCCGCAGCGCCGCCAGCGCCACCGAGGTGGTGAGCACCGCCGGCAGGCCGTGCCCGACCCCGTCGAGGATCGCCAGCGTCAGGGTTCCGCCGTGCACCGCGTAGTCGAAGGCGTCGCCGCCGACCTCGTAGCAGGGCTCGAGCAGGGCGCTGACCACCGCCTCCGAGGTGGCGAAGGTCAGCGGCGGGAGCAGGTTCCAGAGCAGCTCGGCGGAGACCCCCATCGGCCGGCTGCGCCGCACCCGGTGCAGGGCGTCCCCGTAGTCCCTCTTGCTGGTGACCAGGTGGCCGACGAGCCCGGAGACGAGCCGGCAGCCGTCCCGTAGCGCCTCGTCGGCGAGGTCGGCGTCGGCCGGCGGAAACACCTCCAGCAGTCCCAGCCGGTCGGTGCCGTTGACGATCGGGACCCACAGCCGGGGCGGTGGCCCCTGCCCCGCGTGCACCTCGACCTGGGTGAAGGCCCGCCCCGCGAGGCTGGTGTCGATCGGCAGCACCTCCGGCGCCGCCCGCCTCGTCCCGGGCAGCGGGCGCAGGCCGTGCTGCTCGGCGTCGACCAGGTACACGGTCGCCGTCACGCCCAACGGCCCGAGCGCGGCGTCGACTGTGGCGGCGAGCTCGTCCGGGGGCAGCCGGTGGGACCGGGACACGAGGTCGGCCAGGGCCCGGTGCCATGGGTCGGTGGCGGTCATGCTGTCGCATACCCCGGCCGGGCCCGGTCGAAGCGGCCGGGCCCGCCCGTGAGTGACCGCCACCTGCCGGCGCGTACCCCCGGTGCCCGCGTCAGCCGGTCAGGCCGAGCACCTCGGCGGCCGCGCGGCCGCAGGCGTGGCTCGCGCCGTACGTGGTGACGAACGCCCGTACGCCGGCCGGACGCCACCGGGAGGGCCAGCCCATCTCGACCACGGTCACCGGGTGCTCGGCGGCCAGCGCGGTCACCAGGTCCGCGCCGCCCGGCAGCCGGTGCAGATGGCGGCCGACCAGCACGATCGGCCGGTCCCCGGCGAGCTGGCGCAGGGCGGCCGGCCCGGTCTCGGTGGCGACCACCCGCAGCTCCTCCGTGCCGTCCAGGTGCGGGCCGAGGCCCCACGGCACCCGCCCCTCGGCGATGGTCGACGCGGCGTGCAACTGGACGATCAGCGGGCGGTCCAGGCCGGTCAGCTCCCCCTCCACCCGCACGGCGCGCCGCGCCGCGGCGTACCCGAGTCCGTCGGGGGCGGCCGGCGTCGTGCCGGCGGTCCGGGTCCAGGCGGCGAGCGCGGCGGCGCGGCCGGCCGCCTCCTCCACCCGCGAGCGGTCCAGGCGGCCGTCGCCGAGCGCGCCGACGATCTCCGCGACCACCCGCTCGACCAGCTCGGCGTCGACCTGGGCGCCGATGCACAGCAGGTCGGCACCGGCGGCCAGGGCCCGGACGGCGGCCGGGCCGACCCCGCCGGCGGCCACCGCGGCGCCCTTCATCTCCAGCGCGTCGGTGATGACGGTGCCGGTGAAGCCGTACTCGCCGCGGAGCAGGTCGACCAGGACCGCCCGGCTGAACGTGGCGGGGCCGTCGCCGGTCAGCGCCGGCACCCGGATGTGCGCGGTCATGACGGCCCGCGCGCCGGCCTCGACGACAGCGGCGAACGGCGGCAGGTCGCGCCGGCGCAGCACGTCGAGCGGCACGTCCACGGTGGGCAGTTCGTGGTGGGAGTCGGCGACCGTCGCGCCGTGGCCCGGGAAGTGCTTGGCGCAGGCGGCGACCCCGGCGGCCTGGAGGCCGGTGACGGCGGCGGCGGAGTGCGCGGCGACCCGGGCCGGGTCGGCGCCGAACGAGCGGGTGCCGATCACCGGGTTCTCGTCGGCGGTGTTCACGTCCACGGTCGGCGCGAGGTTGACGGTGACGCCGAGGGCGGCCAGCTCCGCGCCGATGGCCTCGTAGACGCGGCGGGTCAGCGCCACCTCGTCGATCGCGCCGAGCGCCGCGTTGCCCGGGTACGGGCTGCCGGTGGCGTGCGCCAGCCGGGTGACGTCGCCGCCCTCCTCGTCGATCGCGATCAGCACGTCCGGGCGGCCGGCCCGCAGGGCGGCGGTGCTCGCCGCCACCTGCCCCGGGTCGTGGACGTTGGTGCCGAACAGGGTGTGCCCCGCGAGCCCCTCGGCGACCAGGTCGACCGCCCAGCCGGGAGGAACCGGCCCCGGGTACGCGGCGAGCAGCGTGCCGAGCGCGAGCCGGCGCAGTCCTGGATCCAGCCCCACGTGATCTTCCCCTTTCGTCCCCGCGGCACGGAAGTCGTACCGGCGGGGGTCGGTGACGTACCGGGTCGGCCGACCACCCCGCTCCCGGGCGGCCGATACGCTGTCGGCTACCCGCTCGCAGGTCGGTTTACAGTTAGCAAGGTTTACCAAAACTAGAGGACGTGGCATGAGTGCGACCCGGCTGCCCGGCACCCCCCGCCTGTTGCGGGCGCTGAACGACCGCGCGGCGTTGGAGCTGCTGCTGGAGCGGGGGCCACTGACCCGGGCCCGGCTCGGCGAGCTGACCGGGTTGTCCAAGGTCACCGCGTCCCAGCTCGTCGAGCGGCTGGAGGAGCGGGGCCTCGTCACGCGGGTCGGCGAGCAGGCCGGCGGGCGGGGGCCCAACGCCCAGCTCTACGCCGTGCGGCCCGGCAGCGCGCACGTGGTCGGGGTGGACGTGGGCGCCGACCGGGTGGTGGCCGCCTGCGCGGACATCACCGGGGCGGTGATCGGCCGCGTCGAGCAGTCGGTCCGCGACACCGACGACCCCGTCGGGGTGGTGCACAACGCGGTCGTCCAGGCCGCGAGCAGCGCCGGGGCGCAGCTGTCGAGCGTACGGCGGATCGTGCTGGGCACCCCGGGCCTCGTCGACCCGGGGACGGGCGACATCACGTTCGCCTTCAACCTGCCCCGTTGGCACACCGGTCTGCTGGCCGCGCTCCGGGACGACCTGCACACCCCGGTGGTCTTCGAGAACGACGTGAACCTGGCCGCCGTCGCCGAGGCGCAGTCGGGCGCGGCCCAGGGACTGACGGACTTCGTGCTGGTCTGGGTCGGCGCCGGCGTCGGCCTGGCGATCGTGCTGGGCGGCCGGCTGCACCACGGCAGCAGCGGCGCCGCCGGCGAGATCGGCTACCTGCCGGTGCCCGGGGCGCCCATCCCGCGTGACGTGTCCCGCCGGGCGAAGCCGGCGTTCCAGCAGCTGATCGGCGCGGACGCGGTCCGCGACCTGGCCCGCGCGCACGGCTACCCGGACGACAGCGGCGCGGTGGCGGTACGGGCGGCGGTGGCCGACGGCACGGCGGGCGGTCCCATGCTCGACGAGGTGGCCCGCCGGCTGGCGCTGGGCGTGGCGAGCACCTGCGTGGTGCTGGACCCGCCGCTGGTGGTGCTCGCCGGCGAGGTCGGCCAGGCCGGCGGGGCGGCGCTGGCCGAGCGCGTGCAGCACGAGGTCGCGGCGATCACGCTGGTCCGTCCCCGGGTCGTGCCGACCGGACTGACCGAGGAGCCGATCCTGCGGGGTGCGCTGCGTACCGCGCTGGACGCCGTCCGCGACGAGGTCTTCGGCTCGACCGTCGGCTGACCGGGGCCGGCCGCCCGCCGGCGCGGACCGCGCGCCGGACCCCGCCGACCAGGGTCGGCGAGGTCGGCGGCGGTCCGGCGTCATGTGAAGGAATATTTCATCGCGGTCCGGGATGCTGCAAGGTCCTGCCGCGCTCGCGCCCGCATCGTCGACGGCGGCCGGGCGTCACATCAGGTCGCGGCGGCGGAACGCCACAAAGGCGGCGGCGACCAACGCGCCGGTCAGCCCGAGCAGCAACACCAGCGCCGGCTGCCAGGTCACCACGTAGAGGCCGTTGCAGGAGTTGGAGACCCCGTTGTCGCACGCCCGGTAGTCCCAGAACTCGACCCGGCCGTTGAGCAGGGCGGCGGCGTAGCTGGAGAGCATGTACCGGTCCACCTTGACGACCTCCAGGATCTCCATCACCAGCCGGGCGCCCAGCTCCCACACCACCAGGTAGCCGGCGATCGCGCCGAGCGCCGCCGAGGTGTGCCGGCCCAGGGTGGCGACGGCGAACCCGACCACGGTGAGCAGCAGCACCAGCAGCATGCCGCGCCCCCAGTTCGCGCCCAGCGAGCCCCAGAACTCCCCGTCGAGCCGCCCCGGCCGCCCGGCGACCTGCGCGATCAGCCAGAACGTCCCGAGGTACGCCGCCGAGGCCAGCACGGACAGCAGCGCCGTCCCGCCGAGCAGCGTGCCCAGCTTGGTGCCGAGCACGGTCATCCGCCGGGGACGCCAGAGCAGCAGGTTGACCACGCCACCGGAGTTCAGGTCGGCGCCGATGTAGGAGGCGCCGACCAGGAAGCCGAAGAGCGCGAGGAAGGCGATGAGGAAGTAGAGCAGCGGCTTGGCCTCCTCGGCGAAGGTGAACACCCCGGCGAGGTAGTCGGACGCCACGGGCGCCCGCTCCGCCAGAGCCGGGTCGACCTCGCTGCAGTCGTCGGGGACGTACTCCTGCACGTCGTCCGCCTGCACGACGCCGCGCTGCCGGTCCAGGCAGAGCTGGTGGGTGCGCTCCAGTTCGCTGCGCGCCGCGGCGGCGGACTGCTGGGCGTCGAAGACCTCCTGGGCGGTGGGCCGGTGGGAGCTCGCCAGGGTGGTCGCCGCCGTGACGCCGAACGCGAGCACCAGCAGGACGAGCATGAGCTGCACGAAGCGCCGGGCGCCGAGACGCTCCAGCTCGGCACGGACCAGGTTCACGCGTCCACTCCCCGCTCGTCGAGGTCGATCACCGGTTCGGAGGGCCCGCCGTCGGGCAGCACCGAGTCGTCCACCTGCCGGGGCAGCGTCGGGTGCGCCGCCGGGCCGGTCAGTTCGAGGAAGGCGCTCTCCAGGTCGGGCCGCAGCGGGGTCAGCTCGCGCACCCAGAGGCCCGCCTCGCCGAGGGTGCGGCTGACCTCGGTGGCGTCGTCCACGTCGGCCACCACCAGGTGGTCGTCGTGCCCGGTCGCCGCCAGCCCGGCGGCCGTCAGCAGCTCCACGGCCCGCTCCGGATCGTCCACCCGCACCAGCAGCTCGTGCCGGTCGAAGCCGGCCAGCACCTCGTCGACGCGCCCGGCGGCCACCCGCCGGCCCCGCGAGATGATCGTCACGTGGTCGCAGATCAGCTGGATCTCGGCCAGGATGTGGCTGGAGACCAGTACGGTCACGCCCGCCTCCGCCAGCGAGCGCATCAGGTCCCGCATCTCCCGGATGCCGGCCGGGTCCAGGCCGTTCGCCGGCTCGTCCAGGATCAGCAGCTCCGGGTCCTTGAGCAGGGCGGACGCCACCGCCAGCCGCTGCTTCATGCCCAGCGAGTAGCCCTTGACCCGCTCGTCGCCCCGGTCCCGCAGGCCCACCTGCTCCAGCACCTCGTCGACCCGGGCGACCGGCACGCCGCCGGCCCGGGCGAGCAGGCGCAGGGTGCGGTGGCCGGTGAAGTTGCCGAAGAACTGCGGGCTCTCCACGATCGCGCCGACCCGCCCGGCCACCAGGGGCAGCCCGTCCGGCGAGGGGACGCCCAGCACCGTCATCCGACCCGCGTCGGCCCGCACCAGCCCGAGCAGGGCGCGCAGCGTGGTGGTCTTGCCCGACCCGTTGGGGCCGAGGAAGCCGTGGATCTGGCCGGCCTCCACCAGCAGGTCGAAGCCGTCCACCGCCACCCGGCGGCCCTGCCGCACGCTGTGGAAGGTCTTGCGCAGCCCCTCGATCTCGATGACCGCGCTCATCCGCGCGGCTCCCTGCTCCGACCGGGCATGGACCGTCCTCCGCTTGTGGTGACCAACGACACGGCGCCCCACCCTATGGCCGGGGCGCCGCCCGTGGGGGGCGCCCCGCGTTGCGTGGTTGGATGGTCGGGTGACTGGGGACGAGGATCTGGTGGTCAGCCTCGACGGCGTCGGCGTACGCCGGGCTGGCACGGCACTGCTGCACGACGTCGACTGGCGGGTCGAGTTGGACGAGCGCTGGGTGGTGCTCGGGCCGAACGGCGCGGGAAAGACGACCCTGCTCAACCTCGCCGCCGGGCGGCTGCACCCGACCACCGGCACCGCCCACGTGCTCGGCGAGCGGATCGGCCGCACCGACGTCAACGAGCTGCGGACCCGCATCGGGCTCTCCACCGCCGCCCTCGCCGAGCGGGTGCCCGCCGAGGAGCGGGTCAGCGACGTCGTCGTCACGGCCGCCTGGTCGGTGCTCGGTCGCTGGCGGGAGAGCTACGACAGCAGCGACGAGGCCCGGGCCCGCGCCCTGCTGGGTCAGCTCGGCATCGGCGGCCTCGCCGAACGCGCCTACGGCACCCTCTCCGAGGGGGAGCGCAAGCGGGTGCAGATCGCCCGTGCGCTGATGACGGACCCGGAGCTGCTGCTGCTCGACGAGCCCGCCGCCGGGCTCGACCTGGGCGGGCGCGAGGACCTGGTCGCCCGGCTGGCCGAGCTGGCGTACGACCCGGACGCCCCGGCGATGGTGCTGGTGACCCACCACGTGGAGGAGATCCCGCCCGGCTTCACCCACGCGCTGCTGCTGCGCGAGGGCGGCGTGGTGGCGCAGGGGCTCCTCGACGACACGCTGACCGGGGACAACCTCTCCAAGACCTTCGGGCTGCCGCTGGTGGTCGAGCGCTCCGGCGACCGGTTCACCGCCCGCGCCGCCTGACCGACGCCCCGGCCCGGACGACAGCCACCGGCCGGGGTCCTAGACTTCGCCGCAGCGCAACCCGGCGGCGAGGAGGTGGCGATGCGGCAGACCCGGGTCGTCGTGGTGGGCAGCGCCAACATGGACCTGGTGGGCACCGCCTCCGCCCTGCCCCGGCCGGGGGAGACCCTGCTCGGCACCGACTTCGTCATGGTGCCCGGCGGCAAGGGCGCCAACCAGGCTGTCGCCGCCGCCCGGGCCGGCGCCTCCTGCGCGTTCCTCGGGGCGATCGGCTCCGACTCGTTCGGCGTCACCCTGCGGGCGCGGATCACCGCCGCCGGGGTCGACACCGGGCAGCTCCGCACGACGTACGGCACGTCGGGCGTGGCGCTGGTGATGGTCAACGCCGAGGGCGAGAACGCGATCCTGGTCAGCCCGGGGGCCAACGCCTCGATGACCGGCCTGACCGAGCCCGAGCTGACCGCCGTACGCGGGGCGGACGTGCTGCTCGCGCAGCTGGAGATCCCGGTCGCGACGGTGACCGAGGCGGCCGTCGTCGCCCGGGCGGCCGGCACCCGGGTGGTGCTCAACGCCGCCCCGGCCGTGCCGGTGCCGCCGGAGCTGCTGGCGGCGACCGACCTGCTGGTGGTCAACGAGACCGAGGCACAGGCGCTCACCGGGCGCGGCCGGGACGAGCCGTCGGCTCTGCTCGACCTGGCGCCCCGGGCGGTGCTCACCCTCGGCGCGGAGGGCGCCTGGTACGGGGACCGGGACGGCACCGCCGTGCACGTGCCGGCGGTCAAGGTCGACGTGGTGGACTCCACGGCCGCCGGGGACGCCTTCACCGCCGCGCTCGCCGTGGCCTGGGGCGAGGGCCGGGACGTGGTCGACGCGGTGCGCTGGGCGGCGGCGGCCGGGGCGGCCTGCGCCCGCCGACTCGGCGCCTCCGTCGCGCTGCCCACCCGGGCCGAGATCGACGAGCTGTACGTCCCCGCCTGATCCGGTCGACCCACCACCCGGGGGAGTCCGTCCGACAGGATCAGCGCGACGATCCGCGACGGTGCGCGGCGGTCACGCCTCGGCGTCGTCGGTGAGCTTCTCGCCCCGGCGGCGGAGCATGCCCAGCCCGGGGATACCGGCGACGGCGAGCTTCAGGTCGCGGGTGACGTCGAGCAGGTCGTGCAGGTCCGGGCCGACCCGGTCCAGGGTGGCCAGAATCGGCAGGATGTCCGCGGTCAGGTGCTGCTTGAGCTTCGGCAGCTCGTCGACGAGCCGGATCGCGGCGTTCACCTCCTCGTGGCTGAGCTGCTCGACGAAGCGGTTCGCCATCGGAGCGCCCCGGCGCAGCGCCGGCTCGTACGCCGTCAGCAGCTCCGCGGCGGTGGCCGCCGCCTCCGCTGCGGTGCCCACGGTGCCGGCGGCCCGTACGGCCACCGCGTCGGCCTCGGCGACCACCGCGCCGGCCGTACGGGACACCTTCTCCGCCTCGCCGACCACGACGGCCGCGGCGGCCGCCACCTCGGTGGCCGTCTCGATCGCGGTGGTCGCGGCGGCGCTGATGACGGCCACCTCCCGTACCGCGCCCTCGGCGTCGGTGAGCACCCGGTCGGTGCGGTCGAGGGTCTGCTCGATCCGGTCCACCACACCGTCGATGCGGTCCACCACGCCGTCGACCCGCTTCAGCAGGGCCTCCACCGAGTCCAGCACGGCGAACGCGCGGGCCGGCACGGCGGCGAACGAGGCCGCCGAGCCGAGGGCCTGGTCGAGGGCGGAGCGGGTCAGACCGACGACCGCGGCGGGCCGGGGGAGGGGAATCACCATGGCACCAAGTGTGCGTCGCCCGCGCCCGCACCGCCGGACAGGGCGGCGGGAGCGGGGTCAGGAGTCGGTGTACTGCTCGACCGCGCGCTGCACCGCCCGGTAGATCTGCCCGAACCGCAGCGCGTCCGGGGTGCGCAGCAGCAGCACCTCCCGGCCGTGGTGCTGGACCCAGAGCTCGTGCACCTTGCTGCCCCGCTCATAGGAGCGGTCGAGCCAGCCGAGCGGGATCTCCAGGAAGGGGGCGAGGGCCAGCGCGCCGACCACGCACGCGGCAAGAATGATCAGCGCCAGCTGCCACTCGCCCCGGTCCTGCGCCGACCAGGCCAGCGAGAGCACGCAGACCACCGCGACCAGGGGAGGCAGCGAGAGGAGCAGGACCAGGACGCCGCGCCCCAGCACCCGCCCCCGTACCGCCAGCGTCTTCGGCCCCTGCGCATGCCAGACGTACGTCACGTCGGCGATCGCCACGGCGTGGCCCCCGGCCCGGATCGACTCCGACGTCACCTGCACCGCGTCGTCCCGGTAATAGATGGTCATCACTAAGCCTAACCACTGCGGGGCGGGTCGCGCCGCTCGCGCCGCCCGCTCCGGCGGAGGTGGCGTCGGGCGGGTCTCGCCGGGCGGAGGTGGTGCCCGGCGGGGTCATGTCGGGCGGAGATGGTGTCGCGTCGGCCCTATGGAGCTGAATCGTCTATGACATCGCCCTCTGGGTCGCTGGCGCTCGTCCCGATGCCGGACCGGCTGAGTCGTTTACGTCATCAGCTCGAAAGGACGCGCGAGGCGCATCCGCCGCTGCCGCGCGACGGGTGCGCCTGGATCCGCCTCGATCCGTTCTCCGGACCGGCGCCAACCGCAAGGCGTTGGAACGTCACCGCAAGGGTGTCCGAGCGACCCCGGAGTTGGTCCCCGGAGCCGGCCCCGGCCGGGCAGCTGTCGAGCTGCCCCGTTCATGGGACCGCCCGGGGCGTGCGAGCCGGGGGCCGACTGGCGCGCCTGCCCCGTCGGGCGGGGCAGCTCGACAGCGCGGGCGGCAGGCCATCTTGCCCGACGAGGGGCCTCAAGGCCCGCGTCGCCAGCGCGTCGTCCAGGGCGGCCCGGACGTCCCTGGCGGCCCGGGCCGCCAAGGACGGCCCGGGGCGGTACCGTGACCGGTCATGACGGAGCAGGAGCGCAACGTCGAGGTGGTCCGCCGCTACCTGCGGACCTTCGTCACGAAGGACCTGGCGGAGTTGCGCGCGGTGGTCGACGAGGACGTGCTGATCTACGGTTCCGGCACGCCGGTCCGGGGGCGGCAGCACGTCGAGGGGGCCGTCACCTCCCCGGGGCTGACGGTGCTCGATCAGGAGATCGTCGAGATCTTCGCGGCTGGCGACCGCGTGGTGGTGTCGCTGGCGCAGACCTACCGGCGGGACGCCACCGGCGCGACGGCGGTGCAGAGCGCCTGCAAGATGTACCGGCTGGCCGGTGGCCGGATCGTGCAGTTCTGGGGCGAGCAGGACCTGTTCGGACTGCTGCGCGGCCTGGGCATGCTGCCGGACGGGCCGATCAGGTTCTAGCGGCGGCGGGGCGACACGGGCTGGCCCGCCTCGACGGCCCGCTGCACCGCCCGGTAGATCTGACCGAAGCGCAGCGCGTCGCCGGTGCACAGCAGGCGCACCGGCTGGCCGCGCCAGCGGGCCCAGATCTCCAGCTGCCGGCTGCCCCGGGCGTACGAGCGGTCGAGGTGCTCGAAGAGGAAGTCGGCGACCGGGCCGACCGCGAGCCCGATCAGCACCGAGGTGCCGACGATGGCGATGGTGACGGTGAGGGAGCGGTCCAGCCAGAGCGCCAGCGCGATGCCGAGGGCGGCGGCGACCAGGGGGCCGGCGAGCGCCGCGCCGATCGCGCCGCGTCCGACGAGCACCCGCCAGGACCGGCTGCCGCGTTGGTGCCAGACCATGCTGATGTCGGCCAGCCGGAAGGTCCGGCCGTCCACCCGGACGGCGGTCGAGGTGACCTGCACGGACCTGTCGTCGTAGTACGTGATCATGGCGGTACTCCCGGTGGCGGGCCTGAGACCACAGTACTTACCCCAACGATCCGGGCCGTAAGGTTGGCACGCGACTTCGACGAGGAAGTGAGGGCCAGCGTGGGCGAGTTCGTGCGGTTGGAGACCAAGGACGGCATCGGCACCATCCGGCTGGAGCGGCCGCCGATGAACGCCCTGAACACCCAGGTGCAGGAGGAGTTGCGCGCCGCCGCCGCGGCGGCCACCACCGACCCGGGCGTCCGTGCCGTCATCGTGTACGGCGGGGAGAAGGTCTTCGCGGCCGGCGCGGACATCAAGGAGATGGCCGATATGTCCTACGTGGACATGGCGGACCGGGCGGCTGGCCTGTCCAGCGCGCTCGGCGCGATCTCCCGGATCCCCAAGCCGGTCGTCGCCGCGATCACCGGCTACGCCCTCGGCGGCGGCTGCGAGCTGGCGTTGGCATGCGACTGGCGGGTGGTGGCCGAGGACGCCAAGCTCGGGCAGCCGGAGATCAAGCTCGGCATCATCCCCGGCGCGGGCGGCACCCAGCGGCTGGCCCGCCTGGTCGGCCCGGCCCGTGCCAAGGACCTGATCATGTCCGGCCGGATGGTCGACGCCCAGGAGGCCCTGCGGATCGGCCTGGCCGACCGGGTCGCCCCGGCGGCCGAGGTCTACGACACCGCGGTCGAGCTGGTCCGCCCGTACCTCACCGGCCCGGTGCAGGCCCTGCGCGCCGCCAAGCTCGCCGTCGACGCCGGTCTGGACATGGACCTGAACTCCGGCCTGGCCTGGGAGAGCCAGCTCTTCGCGGCGCTGTTCGCCACCGACGACCGGCGAGAGGGCATGGCGGCGTTCGTGGCGAAGCGCAAGCCGGACTTCACCGGTCGTTGACCGGCCCCGGGCCGGCGGGGTGACCCGCCGGCCCAGGCATCGAGTCGAGAACTGTTCACATTCCGCCTACCGGTGAGTAGCGTGTGACTCCGGCCATGCGGACGAAGGGAAGAGCGGCGATGACGGAGCGGATCGAAGGTCACGGCGGGGAGCTCGCACTCGCGGCGCTGCGTGCGTACGGGGTGCGGGAGATGTTCACCCTCTCCGGCGGGCACGTCTTTCCGCTCTACGACGCCGCGCACAAGACCGGCTTCCCCCTCTACGACGTACGGCACGAGCAGTCGGCGGTCTTCGCCGCCGAGGCGGTGGCGAAGCTCCAGCGCCGACCCGGCCTCGCCGTGCTCACCGCCGGCCCCGGCGTCACCAACGGCATCTCCGGGCTGACGAGCGCGTACTTCAACGCCTCCCCGGTGCTGGTGCTGGGCGGCCGGGCCCCGCAGTTCCGCTGGGGCTCGGGCAGCCTCCAGGAGATGGACCACCTGCCGCTGGTCGCCCCCGTCACCAAGCACGCCGAGACGGTGTTCAGCCCTGACGACATCCCGCGCGCGGTGACCGCGGCGCTGACCGCCGCGCTCACCCCGCACCGGGGCCCGGTCTTCCTCGACTTCCCCCTCGAGGCGGTCTTCTCGGTCTCCGACGCCGAGCTGCCCGCGCTGCCGGGCATCGCGCCGGTCGAGCCCGACCCCGACGAGGTGGCGAAGGCGGCCGGCCTGGTCGCCGCCGCGAGCCGCCCGGTGATCATCGCCGGCTCCGACGTCTATGCCGGGGACGCGGTCGACGCCCTGCGGGCCGCCGCCGAGTCGCTCCAGGTGCCGGTCTTCACCAACGGGATGGGTCGGGGCGCGCTGCCGCCGGAGCACCCGCTCGCCTTCGCCAAGGCCCGTCGCGTGGCGCTGCGGGGCGCCGACGTGGTCGTGGTGATCGGCACCCCCCTCGACTTCCGGCTCAGCTTCGGCGACTTCGGCGACGCCCAGGTGGTGCACATCGTCGACGCGCCCAGCCAGCGGGCCGCGCACGTGCAGCCGGCCGCCGCCCCCGCCGGCGACCTCCGGCTGATCCTCACCGCCCTGGCCGACCACCCGGGCGACCGGGCCGACCACGCCGACTGGATCGCCGAGCTGCGTACCGCCGAGGACGCCGCGAAGGCCCGCGACGCCGAGGAGATGTCCGCCGAGACGGACCCGATCCGGCCCGCCCGGGTCTACGGCGAGCTGCGCAAGGTGCTGGCCCGCGACGCCATCACCATCGGCGACGGCGGCGACTTCGTCTCGTACGCCGGCCGCTACCTGGAGCCCGCGCAGCCCGGCACGTGGCTCGACCCCGGCCCGTACGGCTGCCTGGGCACCGGCATGGGCTACGCGATGGGCGCCCGGGTCAGCCACCCCGACCGGCAGATCTGTGTCCTCATGGGCGACGGCGCGGCCGGCTTCTCGCTGATGGACGTGGAGTCCCTCGCCCGGCAGAAGCTGCCGGTGGTGATCGTGGTCGGCAACAACGGCATCTGGGGGCTGGAGAAGCACCCGATGCGCGCCATGTACGGCTACGACGTCGCCGCCGACCTCCAGCCGGAGCTGCGCTACGACCACGTCGTGAGTGCCCTCGGCGGGGCCGGCGAGACGGTGGCGCAGGCGGGCGACCTCGGCCCGGCGCTGCGGCGGGCGTTCGACGCCGGCGTGCCGTACCTGGTCAACGTGCTCACCGACCCGGCCGACGCGTACCCCCGCTCGTCGAACCTGGCCTGAGCCGGGCCCGCGGCCGTCGCCGGGAGGCCGGCGACGGCCGCGGGCTCAGGACGCGGGCGTGGACCCCTCGGGCCGGTCCTCCTCGCGCGGCGGCTCGCCGTCGCGGCGGCGCATCTCGTCCTCGCGGCGGCGCAGGTCCTCCTCCCAGCGGCGGAACAGCTCGCCGTCCTCGCGCCGGGAGCGCTCGCCGAGCGAGCGGAGGAACTCGGGGTCGTCGTCGGGGGCGACCGGGCGGGGCCGCTCCCGGGGCGGCAGGATCCGGCTCTTCGGCGTTCCGCCGGCGAGCTGCCCGGGGACGCGCTCGCGCCCGGCGGCGAACCAGGCGAGGGAGCCGAGCAGCGGGAAGAACAGGATGATCAGCACCCAGGCGATCCGGGGCAGGGCTTTGATCTCGCCCTCCTCGGCGGAGAGGCAGCTGATCAGCGCGCAGACGGCGAGGACGATCTGCACGACGAAGAGGAGGACGTAGAACCGGGCCATGCGTCAATCATGGCGCACCGGGCCCCGTCAACCCAGGCCGCTCGCCGCCAGGAGGGTGCCGAGCAGCGCGAAGCCGGCCGTGGCGAGGGCGACCAGGGGCAGCGACCGCCCGTAGCCGGGGAACGGACCGGTGCCGGTGGCCCGCCGCCAGCAGACCGCCAGTGCCGCGCCCCAGCCCAGCACGGCGACCCCGGCGACCAGCGCGCCGAGCGTCCCGTCGGCGGCCGGGCCGGTGAGCGCGAGCCGCACGGTCAGCACCATGATCACGGTCAGCGCCAGCGCCGTACGCCGCCAGGCCAGCCGGGTCCGCTCGGGTTGCAGCCCGGGGTCGCGCGCGGGCCGGTCCCGCCGTGGCGGCTCCGTCAGGTGGCTCACGGGCCGCCGACCGCCCGGGCCAGCACGGCCGCGACCAGCAGCAGCGCGCCGAGGCCGACGGCGAGGGCGAGCACCGCCGGGAAGCGCGAGG
The DNA here is from genome assembly GCF_008806585.1 of Micromonospora sp. AMSO12t. Lineage (NCBI taxonomy): Bacteria > Bacillati > Actinomycetota > Actinomycetes > Micromonosporales > Micromonosporaceae > Micromonospora > Micromonospora sp. AMSO12t. The sequence goes on along the minus strand of NZ_WAAS01000132.1, from coordinate 2,036 downwards.
CGGGCAGTTCCTCGCCGAGCCGGATGGCCCGCTCCGTACGCGCCCAGTGGTCGACCGCCCGCACGGCGACCGTGCCGCCCAGCAGCAGCAGTGCGACGGCGATCGCCTCGCGCAGGTGCGCCAGCGGCAGCGGCGGCAGGAACTGCGCGGCGGCCAGTCCACCCGCGACCAGCGCCAGCCCGGTACGCAGCCAGGCCAGGAAGGTCCGCTCGTTGGCCAGCGAGAACCGGTAGTCGGGGGTGCTGCCGACCGCGCGCAGTTCGCGCGGGTCGAACCATCGCCTGATCGCCTGCCACACGTGGCTATTATCCGTTTCCGTCCGGTCGTAGCCTGGTGCGGTGACGGATCTTGACGTGACGACGCTGCGGAAGACCTACGACGACCAGTTGCGGGCGCTGGTGCCCGACCAGTTGCCGGCCGGGGTGGCGGTGGAACGGGACGGCCCGCTGATCCGCATCTTCGGCCTCGACCACGGCGGTTTCCTCACCTACCGCGACCTCGGCGGGCTCAGTGGCGCGGCGCTGGACGCGCTGATCGCCCGGCAGGTGGAGATCTTCCGGGCGCGCGGCGAGTCGGTCGAGTGGAAGCTGCACGGCCACGACGAGCCGGCGGACCTGCCGGACCGGCTGCGCGCGGCGGGATTCGTGCCGGAGGAGCGGGAGACCGTGGTGATCGGGCTGGTCGCGCCGCTCGCCGCCGCGCTTCCGGTCGTCCCCGAGGGCGTACGCCTGCGCGAGGTGACCGCCCGGGCGGACCTGGACCGGATCGTGGCGATGGAGGAGGCGGTCTGGAACTCCGACCGCAGTCACCTGGCGATCGCCCTGGAGAAGGAGATCGCCGCCGACCCGCAGTCGATCACCGTGGTGGTGGCCGAGGCGGGCGACGAGGTGGTGAGCGCGGGTTGGGTGCGGTACGTGCCGGGGACGGGGTTCGCCACGCTGTGGGGCGGTTCGACGCTGGCGCCGTGGCGCCGCCGGGGCATCTACCGCGCGCTGGTCGGCCATCGGGCCCGGCTGGCGGCCCAGCGCGGCCGGACGCTGCTGCAGGTGGACGCGTCCGACGACAGCCGGCCGATCCTGGAGCGGCTCGGTCTCGTCCCGGTCACGACCACCACCCCGTACGTCTACACTCCGTGATCATGGAGCAGCGGTTGACGGCCGAGGAACGGCTGACCCTCAAGACGGGCGCGTTCGGGGCGGTGTTCCTGGTGGCCAACGCGGATCCGGGGATGCTCGCCCTGTTCCGGGAGAGCTTCGCCGCCTCCGGTGCGATGGCCGACAGCAGCGGGGTGGTGAAGGAGGCGCTGACCAGCGGTCCGCTGCCGAAGTTGCCCCGGGACTCGGCGCTGGAGATCGAGGCGGTGGTGCTGCCGGCGCTGGGCAGTTCCGTGCGGATTCTGCGGGAGAAGTCGCCCGGGGACGTGGCGGGCTACCGCGAGGTCGTGCTGTCCGCTGCCGAGCGGGTGGCCGCCGCGCACCGGGGGGTGGCCCCGGCCGAGGCGGCGGTCATCGAGCGGATCCGGGACGCGCTCGATCAGCCGGCGTGAGCCGGGTCGGCGACCAGAGCGCCCGGACGGTGGCCCGGACGCAGCGGTCGCGGAGCCGGCCGCAGGCGCACCGGTACGCCTCGGGCCGCGTTCGGCGGCAGCGGTGCCGCGGGACGTCGGGACGACCTTCGCTGGCCTTTTCTGACATTTCGTGACACCTCCCGATTCGTCAGATTACCCGCCCGCGGGGCCGTTCGTGAGCTGTGTCACCCTGAGGTTGCCGGAGGCGGATGCTACTGGCAGGTAACATTGCGCCGTGGGCAACTGCACAGCACCGCGCGGTTGACCGGCGTCAACGGACGCGCGAGGCTGCGCCCCAGACCGGGCGAGCGATCGCAACACCAACAGGAGGGTCGTCGAAGCGCGATGAACATCGTCGTACTCGTCAAGCAGGTGCCCGATTCGGGCGCGGACCGCAGCCTGCGTGCTGACGACAACACCGTCGACCGCGGTTCGGCGAACAACGTGATCAACGAGATGGACGAGTACG
>NZ_WAAS01000131.1:0-17591 GCF_008806585.1 Micromonospora sp. AMSO12t | reverse complement strand
CCGCGATCCTGGCGAACCGCGCCGCGGAGAACCGTGCGTCGCCGGAGCCGCGCGGCGCGCCCCGGCGGCGGCCCGTCACCGCCGGCCCTCGCCGGCGGCGGGCTCGCCGGAGAGCCGGTGCCGCAGCTGCCGGCGGGCCTCGTGGATCCGCGACTTGACGGTGCCCTCGGGCACGCCGAGCAGGCCGGCGATCTCCCGGTAGCCCAGCCCCAGGACGTCGCGCAGGGTCACCGCCTCGGCGAGTTCGGGGCGCAGCGCGTCGAGCGCGTCGAGCAGGTCCAGCCGGGTGCCGGCGACCACGCTCGTCCGGCGCGGGTCCACCGGCTCCGGCAGCGGCACGCCGCCGGCCTCCACCAGCCAGCGCCGCCGCAGCACCCGGTACGTCGAGCGGGCCCGGTTGGCCGTCAGCCGGTACAGCCAGGTGTGGAACGACGAGCGGCCCTCGAACCGGCCGACGCCCCGGGCCAGCGCGAGCAGCGCGTCCTGGCACGCCTCCTCGGCGTCCTCCCGGTTCGGCAGCAGGCGGGCACAGAGCCGCAGCACCTCCGGGCGGACCGCGACCAGCAGCGCGTCGAGCGCCGCGGGATCGCCGCGCGCCGCCGACTCGACCAGCTCCTCGACACCGTCCGGGAGGGGCATCAGGTCGTCCAATGCTCGCCGGATACCGTCCGCCCAGGCTACGGCCGCCGCCGCCGATCGGGGCGCCCCGAGTCCGGGAACCGACTGCCGGAGGCCGTCGTGGGCCCCGCCGAGCGTCGGCCGCCCGCGCGGGGCGGGGCCGTCGGAAGAGACGCGCGCCACCCGGCCCGGCCCTGTCCGCGCGGCGTCTGGAGCCGCGTTTCCCGGCGGCGATAGGGTAGGCCGTCCGAGCTCGACCATCCCATGAACCGACCCGGGGGGGCGCCACGCATGGGCGATTCGTTCGCGCATCTGCACGTGCACACGGAGTACTCGATGCTCGACGGGGCGGCCCGGCTGAAGGACCTCTTCGCCGAGGTCAAGCGGCAGGGCATGCCGGCGGTGGCGATGACCGACCACGGCAACATGCACGGCGCGAACGACTTCTACAAGCAGGCGATGGCCGCCGGCGTCACCCCGATCCTCGGCATCGAGGCGTACGTGGCGCCCGAGTCGCGGTTCCACAAGCAGCGGGTGAAGTGGGGCCGCCCGGAGCAGAAGAGCGACGACGTCTCCGGCAGCGGCGGCTACACCCACATGACCATCTGGGCGAAGAACAAGACCGGCCTGCACAACCTCTTCAAGCTCACCAGCCGGTCGTACACCGAGGGGTTCTTCGTCAAGTGGCCGCGGATGGACGCGGAGCTGCTCGCCGCCAACGCCGACGGGCTGATGGCCACCACCGGCTGCCCCTCCGGCGAGGTGCAGACCAGGCTGCGCCTGGGCCAGTACGACGAGGCGCTCAAGGCTGCCGCGCGGTACCAGGAGATCTTCGGCAAGGAGAACTACTTCCTGGAGGTCATGGACCACGGCATCAGCATCGAGAGCCGGGTCCGCCAGGAGCTGCACGACATCTCCCGCAAGCTCGACATCCCGCCGGTGGTCACGAACGACTCGCACTACACGCACGAGTCGCAGGCCGAGGCGCACGACGTGCTGCTCTGCGTGCAGACGGCGGCGAACGTCGCCGACCCGAACCGGTTCCGGTTCGACGGCAGCGGCTACTACATCAAGTCCGCCGACGAGATGCGCGCCGTCGACAACTCCGATTTCTGGCTGGAGGGCTGCCGCAACACCCTGCTGGTGGCCGAGAAGGTCGACCCCGCGGGGATGTTCGAGTTCCACAACCTGATGCCGCGCTTCCCGGTCCCGGAGGGGGAGACCGAGGAGTCCTGGTTCCGCAAGGAGACCTTCGCCGGGCTGGAGCGGCGCTACCCCGGCGGCATTCCCGAGGGGCACGTCAGGCAGGCCGAGTACGAGCTGGGCGTCATCATCCAGATGGGCTTCCCGTCGTACTTCCTCGTGGTCGCCGACTTCATCCAGTGGGCCAAGAACCAGGGCATCGCCGTGGGCCCGGGCCGTGGCTCGGCCGCCGGCTCGCTGGTCGCGTACGCGCTGGGCATCACCGACCTCGACCCGATCCAGCACGGCCTGATCTTCGAGCGCTTCCTCAACCCCGAGCGCGTCTCCATGCCGGATGTCGACATCGACTTCGACGAGCGCCGGCGCGGCGAGGTGATCAAGTACGTCACCGACAAGTGGGGCGAGGACAAGGTCGCGCAGATCGCCACCTTCGGCACGATCAAGGCGAAGGCCGCGATCAAGGACTCGGCCCGGGTGCTCGGCTACCCGTACGCGGTGGGCGACCGGATCACCAAGGCGATGCCCCCGGCGGTGATGGGCAAGGACATCCCCCTGGAGGGCATCTTCGACCCCAAGCATCCCCGCTACGCCGAGGCCGGCGAGCTCCGGGGCATGTACGAGGCGGAGTCGGACGTCAAGAAGGTCATCGACACCGCCCGGGGCATCGAGGGGCTGATCCGGCAGACCGGCGTGCACGCCGCCGGCGTCATCATGTCCGCCGAGCCGATCATCGACCACATCCCGCTGATGCGCCGGGACTCCGACGGGGTCATCATCACCCAGTTCGACTACCCGACGTGCGAGTCGCTCGGGCTGTTGAAGATGGACTTCCTCGGCCTGCGCAACCTGACGATCATCGACGACGCGGTGAAGAACATCCAGCTCAACCACGGCAGGGAGCTGGACCTGCTGGCGTTGCCGCTGGACGACAGGCCCGCGTACGAGCTGCTGGCCCGGGGCGACACCCTGGGCGTGTTCCAGCTCGACGGCGGGCCGATGCGCTCCCTGCTGCGGATGATGAAGCCGGACAACTTCGAGGACATCTCCGCCGTCCTCGCGCTCTACCGGCCCGGCCCGATGGGCGTCGATTCGCACACCAACTACGCGCTGCGCAAGAACAACCTCCAGGAGATCACCCCGATCCACCCGGAGCTGGAGGAACCGCTGCGCGAGATCCTCGCGCCCACCTACGGCCTGATCGTCTACCAGGAGCAGGTGCAGCGCGCCGCGCAGATCCTCGCCGGCTACACCCTCGGCCAGGCCGACCTGCTGCGCCGCGCGATGGGCAAGAAGAAGAAGGAGATCCTCGACAAGGAGTTCATCCCCTTCCGGGACGGCTGCCGGGAGCGGGGCTACTCGGACGAGGCGATCCAGAAGGTCTGGGACGTGCTGGTCCCGTTCGCCGGCTACGCCTTCAACAAGGCGCACTCGGCGGCGTACGGGCTGGTGTCGTACTGGACCGCGTACCTGAAGGCGCACTATCCGGCCGAGTACATGGCCGCGCTGCTCACGTCCGTCGGCGACGACAAGGACAAGATGGCGCTCTACCTCTCGGAGTGCCGCCGGATGCGCATCCAGGTGCTGCCGCCGGACGTGAACACCTCCGCGGGGCCGTTCACGCCGGTCGGCAAGGAGATCCGGTTCGGCCTCGGCGCGGTGCGCAACGTCGGCGCCAACGTCGTCGCCGCGATCATGCGCTGCCGGGACGAGAAGGGCGAGTACGCCGACTTCTACGACTTCCTGTCGAAGGTCGACGCCGTGGTCTGCAACAAGAAGACCATCGAATCGCTGATCAAGGCCGGGGCGTTCGACGTGCTCGGGCACTCCCGCAAGGCGCTGCTCACGGTGCACGCGGAGGCGATCGACGCGTACGCCGACGTCAAGCGCAAGGAGGCCGTCGGCCAGTACGACCTCTTCGGCGCCGGGTTCGGCGACGCGGAGACCAACAGCACCACGGTGATGCCGGTCATCGGCGACGGGGAGTGGGACAAGCGCGACAAGCTCGCCTTCGAACGCGAGATGCTCGGCCTCTACGTCTCCGACCACCCGCTCTTCGGCCTGGAGCACGTCCTCGGCGCGGCGGCGGACTGCACCATCGCCTCCCTGTCCGAGGAGGGCACCGTCCCGGACGGGGCCGTGGTGACCCTCGCCGGCATCCTCTCCGGGGTGCAGCGGCGCGTCACCAAGCAGGGCCGGGCCTGGGCGTCGGCCACCCTGGAGGACCTCGCCGGCGGCGTGGAGGCCCTCTTCTTCCCCAACACCTACGAGGTGATCGGGCAGTACATCGCCGAGGACGCCATCGTGGTGGTCAAGGGGCGGGTGGACCGGCGCGACGACACGCCCCGGATCATGGCGATGGACATGTCCATGCCGGACGTCAGCAGCACCCCGGGGAGCAAGCCGATCACCCTGACAATCCCGGTGCACCGGTGCACCCCGCCGCTGGTGGAGCGGCTCAAGGAGACCCTGGTGCTGCATCCGGGCGACACCGAGGTGCACGTCAAGCTGCTCAACGGCGGCCGGACCACCACCCTGCGGCTGGGGCCGTTCCGGGTGGCGGCCACCACCGCGCTGATGGGCGACCTGAAGAGCGTCCTCGGCCCCGCCAACGTCAGCTGACGCCGCCACCCCGCCGGCCAGCCTGGCCGGCGGGGTGGGCCGGGGTCAGACCCGGGTCATGGTCGACGGGTAGCCGCCCCCGCCGGGGTAGACCCACTCGCCGGTGACCGTGGTGTCGTCGGCGCTGAACGTGCCCTGGTAGTACGCCGGGCTGCCCTTCGCGCCGCCCCAGATCGTCAGCTTGTCGCCGGTCAGCTCGTAGACGTAGTCGAGGGTGTTGCCGGTCGAGTCGTAGAACCGCGACACCACGTCCGCGCTCACCGGCTCGCCGAACGGGCGCAGGTTGCCGATCACCTCCAGGCCGGTGACGGGCTGGCCGAACTGGGTGAGCGCGACGCGCTGGAGCAGGAAGAACCGGCCCTCCATCCATTCGTACGTCACGGTTCCCTCGGCCCCGCCGGTGACCGTCCAGGTGCCGACCAGGCGGTCCAGGGCCGTCAGGTCGGCGCTCGGCTGATGGGTTTCAGACATCTCGTCCTCCTTGATGGGTCGTTGCCGGTACCTCGGAGGCGGCCGGCAGGTCTCGACACGCGCCTGATGTGACCCCGATCACCGCATGGTCGTGTCGAGATCCCTGGACCGGCCACGAGGTAGCGGCAGGAACCCACCAGGGAGGAACCCATGGCCACCCTCGCCGCCCCCGCCGTCCGCCGCTCACCCGCCCGCCTGTTGCTCGCCGGCGCCCTCGCCGGACCGGTCTTCTTCGCCTCGGCCACCGCCCAGATGCTGACCCGGGAGGGCTTCGACATCACCCGGCACCCGATCAGCCAGCTCGCCACCGGCAGCCTCGGCTGGATCCAGATCACGACGTTCGTCCTCGCCGGCCTCGGCGGGCTGGCGCTGGCAGCCGGGATCAGCCGCACCCTCACCGAAGGGGTCGGCCGGCGCGCGCTGCCGATCCTCGTCGGGACCTTCGGCGCCGGCCTGGTCGCCGCCGGCCTGTTCACCATGGACCCGGAGAACGGCTTCCCGGCCGGTACCCCCGACGGGCCGGTCGACCGGATGTCCTGGCACAGCGTCGCGCACTCGGCCTCGGCCACCGTCGCCTTCACCGCGCTGGCCGTCGCCGCCACCGTGCTGGCCGTGCGGTGCGGGCGCCGCCGAGCCGTGCTGCCGGCCGTGCTGAGCGGCCTCGCCGCGCTCGTCCTGCTGCTGCCCATGTCGCCGGACCGGATGAGCATCCAGATCGCCGTGAACGGACTCGTCGCCTTCACCTGGACGACAGTCCTCGCCCTGTCCCTGCGCCGTCCCGCCTGACCCCACGTACCGTCGATCCAGGCCCGACCAGGAAGAGAACCCGTGAAATACCTGCTGCTCAGTTACACGCCGGCCGCCGCCTGGGACGGCGCGACCGCCGACGTCCCGTCCGAGGAGGCGATGGCCGCGTTCGCCGCGTACCAGAGGTTCGAGCGGGAGCTGACCGAGACCGGCGAGCTCGTCGGCAGCGAGGGCCTCGGCCACCCCGTGGTCAGCGCCACCGTACGCCCGACCCCGGCCGGTGTGGTCGCCACCGACGGGCCGTTCGCCGAGCTGAAGGAGGTCCTGGCCAGCTTCGCCGTGATCGACGTGGCGAGTCGGGAACGGGCCGTCGAGATCGCCTCGCGGATCGTCGAGGCGCTGGGTGAGCCCATCGAGATCCGGCCGATCATGGGCGAGGACTTCACGGCATGACCCATCCGCGCCGGCCCGCACCCGTTGCGGGCGGAGGCCCGGGCGCGGGTACGAAGGGGGCCGCCGGCTTGCCCACGGACGTCGAGCACCTGCTGCGTACCGAGGCGCCGCAGGTGCTCGGCGCGCTGGTGCGGCGCTTCGGTCACTTCGACGTGGCCGAGGACGCGGTGCAGGAGGCACTGCTCGCCGCGAGCCGGGCGTGGCCGGTCGACGGCGTGCCGGAGAACCCGCGCAGCTGGCTGATCCGGATCGGCTACCGGCGGATGGTCGACCTGCTCCGCTCCGAGGGGGCCCGGCGCCGACGCGAGCGGGAAGCCGGAACAGCCGAACTGGCCATGCGGGAACCCGCCCGGCTGGCCTCCCCTCCGCCGGAGACCGACGACAGCCTCACCCTGCTGCTGCTCTGCTGCCACCCGGCGCTGAGCAGCAGCTCCCAGGTGGCGCTCACGCTGCGCGCGGTGGGGGGTCTGACGACCGCCGAGATCGCACACGCCCACGGGACGACCGAGGGCACCATGGGCACCCGGATCAGCCGCGCCAAACAGCAACTTGCCCGTGCCGGCGCCCGCTTCACCCCGCCGACCGACGCCGACCGGCACGACCGGGTGACCGCGGTGACGCGGGTTCTCTACCTGATCTTCAACGAGGGCTACACGGCCTCCGCCGGGGCCGAACTCGCCCGCGTGGACCTGACCCGCGAGGCGATCCGGCTGGCCCGGATGCTCCACGCCAGCCTGCCTGACGACGCCGAGGCCGCCGGCCTGCTCGCGCTGATGCTGCTCACCGAGTCGCGGCGCGCGGCCCGCACCGGTCGTGACGACGAGCTGGTGCCGCTGGACGAGCAGGACCGGACCCGGTGGAACCCCGACCTCATCCGGGAGGGCACCGCGCTGATCGACAGCGTCTGGAACCGGCGTGAGGTGGGCCCCTACCAGTTGCAGGCGGCGATCGCGGCCGTGCACGCCGGCGCCGGGTCGCCGGAGAACACCGACTGGCCGCAGATCGCGGCGCTCTACCTGTGGCTCGAACGACTGCACCCCACCGCGCCGGTACGGCTGAGCCGGGTGGTCGCGGTGGCCCGGGCCTACGGGCCGGCCCGGGGGCTGGCCCTGCTCGACGACCTCAACCGGCGCTTCGGGCTCGACCGGGAACCGCTGACCCGGCAACGGGAACGCGCGGTGCGCGCCCACCTGCTCGAGACGACCGGCGACGCGCAAGGCGCGGCGACGCGGTACCGCGAGGCGGCCGCCCTGACGGCGAACCAGGTCGAGCGGCGGTACCTGCTCCACCGCGCCGACCGCCTCGACTGACGATCGAGCAGGGCGCGGCGGATGCGGCATGATCGCGGGCATGACCGTGCCCGCCGGGGGAGGCCGTCGCGAGCCCGCTGCGGGTCCGCGACCTGGTGCCGGACTTCCTGGCGTACGCGAGCCGCGCCGCGCACGTCCCCCGGCAGCGGTGGGCGGAGCTGTGGCGGACGCACTACCTGGCACCCCACCGCGACCTGTACGCGGCGCTGGACCGCCGGGGCGACTGGTCCGGGGTGGACGACCTCGAAGGTGTCCTGGAGCGGCTGCACGGGCGGGAGGCGGTGTTCGCCGCGCGCGCGGAGCGGCTCGCCGCGTTGCTCCCCGCCACCGTCGCCGGGGTGGGTCGGGCGATGGGCTGGCCCGGCGACGGGGATCCGCTCGACTGCGTCCTGCTGGTCGGGCTGGAACAGGCCAACGGCTGGGCCGACGAGTTCCGGGGCCGCTTCGCCCTGTTCCTCGCCGTCGAGCGGCTCGGCGAGCCGGAGCACGACGAGCTGCTGGTCCGGCACGAGGTGGCGCACGTGGTGCACGACCGGCTGGCCCGCATCCGGGACTGGCCGGAGCACGGGGTCGCCCACGCGCTGCTCACCGAGGGGCTGGCCACCCATGTGACGGCCGAGCTGGACCCGCGACGGCCGGACGACGAGTACCTCTGGATGGGCGCCACCCACCGGCGGTGGCTCGCCGACTGCCGGCGCCGCTGGCCGGAGATCCTGCACCGGATCGCCGCCGACGTGGACGCCACCGACCTCGACCGGTATGCCGCCTGGTTCCTCATGCGCGACAGCGCCCACCGGGGCGACCTGCCGCGCCGCTGCGGCTACCTCGTCGGCCTGGAATGGTCCGGCTCCTGCGCGAGCGCCACCCGCTGCACGAGATCGCCGCCTGGGACCTCGACCGGGGGCGCGACGAGGTGCGACGGGGTCTGCGCGCCCTGCGCGCGGCGACCTGAACCAGCACCCGGGGCCGCGAGCGCGGGATTGGCCATCCCGGTACGCGGCGCGGGTGGCTAGCGTCGGTGAGGTGGAGATCGCAGAGGCGCAGAAGTTGTGGCAGCCGCAGCCGGGTTGGCTGAACACCGCCAGCTTCGGGCTCCCGCCCGATCCGGTGTGGGACGCGGTGCAGGAGGCGTTGACCGACTGGCGGGCCGGGCGCACGTCGTGGGAGGGCTGGGGCCAGGCCACCGAGCGGTCGCGGGCCGCCTTCGCCGGCCTGGTCGGGGTGCCGGTCGCCGACGTCGCGGTCGGCAGCACGGTCTCGCAGCTGCTGGCCCCGGTCGCCGCGGCCCTGCCCGCCGGCGCGACCGTCGTGGTGCCGGAGGTCGAGTTCACCTCCAACCTCTTCCCGTGGCTGGTGCAGGTCGAGCGGGGCGTGCGGGTGCGCACCGTGCCGCTGGCCGGGCTCGTCGACGCGATCGACGCCGACACCGACCTGGTCGCGTTCAGCCTGGTGCAGTCGGCCGACGGCGCGATCGCCCCGTACGCCGAGGTGGTCGCGGCGGCCCGGGCGCACGGCGCGTTCGTCGCGGTCGACGCCACCCAGGCGTGCGGCTGGCTGCCGTTCGACGCGAGCCTCGCCGACCTGGTCGCGGTCGGCGCGTACAAGTGGCTGATGGCCCCGCGCGGCTCCGCGTTCGCCTACCTGGCGCCCGCGCTGCGGGAGCGGCTGCGCCCCGACGCCGCCGGCTGGTACGCGGGGGACGACCCGCACGCCTCCTACTACGGCCCGCCGCTGCGCCTGGCCGGCGACGCGCGCCGGTTCGACATCTCGCCGGCGTGGTTCAGCTGGGTCGGCACGGCCCCCGCACTGGAACTGCTCGCCGAGATCGGCGTGCCGGCCGTGCGCGCGCACGACGTCGCCCTGGCCAACCGGTTCCTCGCCGGGCTGGGCCGGCCGCCGGGGGAGAGCGCGATCGTCGCGGTGGAGGTGCCGGGCGCGGCGGAGCGGCTGGAGCGGGCCGGCGTCCGGGCGGCGGTCCGTGCCGGCCGGGTGCGGGCGTCCTTCCACGTCTATTCCACGGCGGCCGACGTCGACCTCGCCCTGGACGCGCTCACCGGCTGAAGCCGGGGCGCGGCCAAGGGCGGGGTCGACGCCGGCCGACCGTCACTTGGCGCCGGTGACGATTCCGGGGTTGATGCAGAGGCCGGGGTTGCTGCCGTTGCGCTCGGCGATCTCCAGGCACCGCGACACCTTGTCGACCTTCGCGTTGGTCTCGGTGATCTGCTTCTGGATGGCGGCGTTCTTCCGGTCCTGCTCCAGGTTGCGGGTCTGGGCGAGCTTGTCCTGGAAGGCCTTGATGTTGCCCTCGGTCTTGTCGTCGTGGTTGACCCGGGTGATCGTCACCGACAGGATGTCGACGTCGCTGGCGAGCCGCGACTCGGCGCTGGTCTTGATGCTCTCGGCGAAGGGCTTCAGGTCCACGTTCAGGCTGCCGGTGTTCGAGTCGATCTTCTCCAGCGGGTTGTAGGTGGCGAAGGCGTCGTTGACGGCGCTGTCGAGCTGCACGCCCACCCGCTGGCCCCGGAAGCTGTCGAAGTCGCCCTTGTAGTCCATGAACTGCTTGGGCGCGTTCTCCGGCTTGACCTGCCACTCGACGAGCACCTCGACGCAGGCGTCGGCGAGGGTGCCGGTGCGGACCCGGACGCAGTGGTCGCCGCCGATGTGGTCGTACTTCTGCCGGCCGGCGTCCCACTCGCCGACCTTCTGCCAGGGTGCCACCCACTTCAGGCCGGAGCCGGTGACCTTCCCCGTCGGCTTGCCGAAGCTGGTGACGATGCCGACCGAACGGATCGGCACGGAGTGGGCGCTGGAACCGATGGTGAACACGACCGCGCCGACGAGGCAGGCGACCGCAGCCAGGGTGGCGGTCCCCTTCGTCGACGCCTTCGAGGCGGCGAGCGCCAGCAGGCCGGAGATCGCCAGGCCGACGGCGAAGATGATCGCAACAGTGAAGCCGAAGGGCATTTCGCTCGGCACCTTTCGCGGGTGGGGGCCATCACCCTAGGAGCACCGGTCAAGGCGAAGCGCAGGTGGGGCGCGGCCGTGGCGCGCCCACATGACGTGGTACGCCGTGGCTCGACAGTCACCGCCGTCGATGCCGGCGGGCGTGGTGGCCGGGCGGCGGGGTGGAGTTCCCGCACGGTCGGGCGTCCCGGAATGTGGCTGCCATCGACATAGTTCGACATCGCAGCATCGCCGTAGGTTTCCAGCACACGACGGCCATGTGACCCCGGTCACCGATTCGGTCGTCGCCGGACCTACGAAGGAGTAGGCGATGGCCGGGCAAGCGCTCCTGTCGGCCCGCGGGCTGACCCGTGACTTCCGGGGTTTCCGGGCGGTCGACGGGGTCGACCTCGACATCGCGGCGGACAGCGTCCACGCGCTCGTCGGCCCGAACGGCGCCGGGAAGACCACCCTGTTCAACCTGCTCACCGGCTTCCTGCGGCCCAGCGGCGGGCGCATCGAGCTGGCCGGCCGCGACGTGACCGGGCTGCCCCCCGAGCGGGTCGCCCGGCTCGGCGTGGCCCGGTCGTTCCAGATCACCAGCCTCTTCCCGCAGCTCTCCGCGCGGGAGCACGTCGAGTTGGCGCTGCAGAGCCCGAGCGGGCTGGGCTGGCGGTTCTGGCGCTCGGCGAAGCTGATGCGCCGCTACACCGACCGGGCGGGCGAGCTGCTCGACATGGTCGGGCTGGCCGAGCTGTCCGAGGCCCCCGCCGAGGCGCTGGCGTACGGGCGCAAGCGGGCGCTGGAGCTGGCCATCGCCCTCGCCCTGGACCCGAAGGTGCTGCTGCTCGACGAGCCGACCGCCGGGATGGGCCTGGAGGACGTCGACCGCACCGTCGAGCTGGTCTCGCGGGTCCGGCGGGGCCGGACGGTGGTGCTGGTCGAGCACAACATGAGCGTGGTCGGGCGGCTCGCCGACACCGTCACCGTCCTGCAGGCCGGCAAGGTCCTCGTCGAGGGCCCGTACGAGCAGGTGCGCGCCGACGAGCGCGTGATCACCGCCTACCTGGGAGCCGCCGATGCTGCGCATTGAGAACCTGTCCGCCTGGTACGGCGAGGCGCAGGTGCTGCGGGAGGTCAGCCTGGACGTCGCCGCCGGCGAGGTGGTCACCCTCGTCGGGCGCAACGGCGCCGGCAAGTCCACCCTGCTGCGCTGCGTGATGGGCCTGCACGCCGGCCAGCGCGGCCGGATCGAGCTGGACGGGCGCGACGTCGGGAGGCTGGCCGCGTACCGGCGGGCGCGGTTGGGGCTCGGCTGGGTCCCCGACGACCGGGGCAGCTACGCCACGCTGAGCGTGACGGAGAACCTCACCCTGCCGCCGACCGTCGGGCCCGACCCGTGGTCGCTGGAGCGCGTGTACGAGGCGTTCCCCGCCCTGCACCAGCGGCGGGACTCGGCCGCCACCATGCTCTCCGGCGGCGAGCAGCAGATGCTCGCGCTGGCCCGGGTGCTGCGGATGGGCGCCCGGCTGCTGCTCTGCGACGAACCGACCGAGGGGCTCTCGCCGCTGCTCGTGCAACAGGTCGGCGACCTCCTGCGCGAGGCCAAACGGCACGGGGTGACCGTGCTGCTGGTCGAACAGAACCTGCACTTCGCCACCGGCGTCGCCGACCGGCACTACCTGCTGGCCGAGGGACGCGTCGTGGAGGCGATGGACAACTCCGAGGTGCGCTCCCGGGAACGGGAGCTGCTGTCGTACCTCGGCATCTGAATTCCGATTCGACGACCCGCGCGGCGCGCGGGGTGGAGGGATGGGCATGCGTAGGACGGTGGGTGTGGCCGCCGCTTCGGCGGCGGCGATGGTGCTGGTCGCGGGCTGCGGCGGCGGTGGTCCCCAGTCGGGCGGCGACCAGAAGCTGACCGGGGGCAAGATCGTGCTGGGCGTGCTGAACGACCAGTCCGGCGCGTACTCCGAGCTGTCCGGCAAGAACTCGGTCAAGGCCGTGGAGATGGCCATCGCCGACTTCAAGGCGAAGCACGGCGACAAGGCGGTGACCGGCGACATCACCGTGGAGACCGCCGACCACCAGAACAAGCCGGACATCGCCAACAGCAAGGCCCAGGAGATGTACGACCGCCAGGGCGTCGACCTGATCCTCGACGTGCCCACCTCGTCGGCGGCGCTGCGGGTGGCCGACGTGGCGAAGGAGAAGAAGAAGCTCTACTTCAACATCGGCGCCGCGACCACCGACCTGACCGGCAAGAGCTGCAACAAGTACACGTTCCACTACGCGTACGACACCTACATGCTGGCCAACGGAACGGGCAAGGTCACCACCGAGCAGGTTGGCAAGAACTGGTACATCCTCTACCCGAACTACGCCTTCGGCCAGGACATGGAGAAGAGCTTCACCACCGCCATCACCGCCGCCGGCGGGCAGGTCGTCGGCAAGGACGGGGCACCGTTCCCGAACACCAGCGGCGACTTCTCCACCTTCCTGCTCAAGGCGCCGACGCTCAACCCGAAGCCGCAGGTGCTCGGCACCATGCAGGCCGGCGCGGAGCTGGTCAACGTGGTCAAGCAGTACAACGAGTTCAAGCTGCGCGACAAGGGCGTCGGGCTGGCGGTCGGCCTGATGTTCATCACCGACATCCACTCGCTCACCCCGGCCGCGCTCGCCGGTACCACCTACACCGACGCCTGGTACTGGAACTCCGACCAGCAGAACCGCGAGTTCGCCGACCGGTTCCAGAAGGAGACCGGCACCCGGCCGTCCTTCGCGCACGCGGCCAACTACTCCGCCGCGACGCAGTACCTGGAGGCCGCGCAGGCCGCCGGCACCGACGACGCCG
The DNA here is from genome assembly GCF_008806585.1 of Micromonospora sp. AMSO12t. NCBI lineage: Bacteria > Bacillati > Actinomycetota > Actinomycetes > Micromonosporales > Micromonosporaceae > Micromonospora > Micromonospora sp. AMSO12t. The sequence continues at coordinate 4,373 of NZ_WAAS01000131.1, read as the reverse complement.
ACGCGATCGTCAAGGAGCTGGAGGGCAAGGAGGTCAACGACGTCTTCCTGCGCAACGGCAAGTTCCGCGCCGAGGACCACCGGGTCATCCACGACGCCTACCTCGCTCAGGTGAAGCCGCAGTCCGAGGTCAGTGAGCCGTGGGACTACGTCAAGGTTCTCAAGACCATCCCCGCCGCCGAGGCGTTCCGCGCCCCGTCGGCGGACTGCAAGATGTGACCAGGGCATGACCAGCTTCCTGCAGAACACGTTCAACGGGTTGGTGAGCGGGGCGTTCTACGCCCTGCTCGCCCTCGGGCTCGCGGTCATCTTCGGGATGCTGCGGGTCGTGAACTTCGCCCACGGGGCGTTCTACATGTTCGGTGCGTTCGGCGCGTACGTCCTGCTCACCGAGGCGGGCGTGCCGTTCTGGGCGGCGTTGGTGATCATGCCGGTGGGGCTGGCCCTGGTCGGCATGGCCCTGGAACGGGCCTTCATCCACCGGCTCACCCGGCTCGACCCGCTCTACAACTTCCTGCTCACCTTCGGCCTGACGCTCATCCTCCAGGACCTGGTGAAGCTCCGCTACGGCGTGCAGTCCAGCCCGTACGAGACCCCGTCCGCGCTGAGCGGGTCGGTCGACTTCGGGCTCTTCGACTTCCCCACCTACCGCGTCTTCATCCTCGGCTTCGCGCTCGCCGTCTGCGCCGTCGTCTGGTGGGTGCTCACCCGCACCCGGATCGGCATGGTGGTCCGGGCGTCGACCGAGCGGCCCGAGTTGACCCGGGCGTTCGGCATCGACGTGGGGCGCTGGGTCACCCCGGTCTTCGGCTTCGGCATCGGCCTCGCCGGGCTGGCCGGGGTGCTGGCCGCGCCGATGCGGGCCGTGAACCCGCTGATGGGCGCCGACCTGATCATCGTGGTCTTCGCGGTGGTGGTGATCGGCGGGCTGGGCTCGATCTTCGGGTCCGTCGCCGCCGGCTTCGGCATCGGCCTGGTGCAGGCGTGGGGCGAGGCGTACCTGTCCGACTTCCCGATCGTGTCGCAGACGATCGTCTTCATCGTGATGGCCGTCGTGCTGCTCTGGCGCCCGGCCGGGCTGTTCGGCCGTGAGGAGGCACCGGCATGACGAGCACCGTCGACACCGAGACCGACGCCGGTCGCCCGGCGCCGAGGTCCGGGCTGGTCGCCGTGACCCGGGCCCCCGGCTGGGTCCGGTACGCGCTGCTCGCCGTCGGGCTGCTGGTGGCGTTCTGGCTGCCCAACGGGCTCTACCCGGCGGTGGCGGTGGACATCCTCTGCTGGGCGTTGTTCGCCGTCGCCGTGGACCTGCTGCTCGGCTTCACCGGGCTGATGTCCTTCGGGCACGCGGCCTTCTGGGGTGCCTCCGCGTACGTCACCGGGTTGACGGCCATCCACCTCGGCCTGCCGTTCCCGGCGGCCGTGCTGGCCGGGGCGCTCGCGGCGGCCGTGCTCGCGGTGCCGATCGGCTACCTGGCGGTGAAGCGGACGGGCATCTACTTCGCCATGGTCACCCTGGCGTTCGCGCAGATGGTCTACTACGTCGCCAACGAGTGGCGCTCGGTCACCCGCGGCGAGAACGGCCTCCAGGGCGTGCCCCGCGAGTTGTTCGGGCTGGACCTGACCGACGACTACTACTTCTACTACGCGATCCTGCCGATCGTGCTGCTCGGGCTGGCCGCCGCCTGGCGGATCGTGCACTCGCCCTTCGGGCGGGTGCTGGTCGGCATCCGCGACAACCCGGCCCGCGCCCGCGCGCTCGGCTACCCCGTGCACCGCTACAAGCTGACCGCGTTCGTGCTGTCGGGCTTCATCGCCGGGCTCGGCGGCGGGCTGTTCGCCGTCGGCCACCGCTTCGTCTCCCTCGACGTGCTGCACTGGACCACCTCCGGCAAGGCGGTCATCGTGGTGGTGCTCGGCGGCATCGGCACGCTCTGGGGCGGGGTGCTCGGCGCGGGCATCCTGGTCCGCCTGGAGGACTGGCTGTCGTTCTCCGGGTTCGAGGCGATCGGCCTGGTCACCGGCGGGATCTTCGTCCTCGTCGTCCTGGTGTTCCGGCGCGGCATCTGGGGCAGCGCCGCCGCCCTGGCGACGCGCTGGGCGGCATCCCGCCGCCGGTAGTCGCACCCGGGCGCATCCATCCGCGGCCCTCCCGACGAACCCCCGGGTAGTGAACGTCTACCCGGGGGTACGTCTGGTGCTGACAGATCCCATGCCGGTCGGGGCCGTCGAGACCGCGCGCAAGCAGTTGTCGCTGGCCGCCGAGGACCTCGACGCCAACCGGGTCGCCGCGCTCGTCGTCGAGGTGGCCGACGAGTGGGGCGCGGCGGCGCTGTGGGAACAGGTCTGCGTGCCGATGCTGGCCGCGCTGCCCGGGCACACCGCCATCGAGGTCGCCGTCGAGCACGCCCTCGCCGAGGGCCTCCGCGTCGGCCTGGACGTGTTCCGGCGCGTACCGGGCCGCCCGCTGCCCACCGGCGGCGTGCTGCTGGCCGGCGCGGAGCAGGAGACGCACTGCCTCGGCCTGCACGCGCTGGCCGCCGCGCTGCGCGAGCGGTCCCGGGGGAGCCTGCTGCTCGGGCCGGCACTGCCGTGGACGGCGCTCGCCAGCGCCGCCCGTCGGGTCCGCCCGCGCACCGTCGTGCTCTGGGCGCAGACGCCGGTCACCGGCCGCGCGTACCGCCTGGTGCGCTTCGCCCGCGACTTCCCGGCGTTCCGGGTGTACGGCGCCGGCCCGGGCTGGATCGAGCCGCTCGGCGCACCGGCGACCCGACTGTCCACGCTGCCCGCCGCCGTCACCGCATGCGCCGCGCCGCCATCCCCGCCTGTGCCGCGCCGCTCCTGCCTGCCCTGACGGAAACGTGGGGGTGACGAACGGTAGGAGCGTCCGCTCTGGCTTCCCACCAGTCCGCCCGCGGCTTACGGCCGCCGTCCGCCTGACGCCTAGCGTGCGTTTCATAAGCCGGTTCAGGGCCACTCGTTGATCGCGGTGCCTGGGCGCACTACCTACGCTGGGCACGTGAACCTGCGACAGCGGAAGAAGCGCACGAAGCGACTGATGGAGGCAGTGCGACGCGAAGACGCCGCAGCCGTGAGCGCTCTCCTTCGCGCCGGTGCGGACCCCAACGTTCCCGACCGTGACCGCACCACTCCGCTGTATCAGGCATCCGTCAACGGCTCGGCTGAACTCGTGCGGGTACTCCTGGCAGCCGGCGCGGTACCCGACACCGAGAGCGGAGGTGACATGGAGGGAACGCCCCTATGCGCTGCCGCGGCCTGGGGATACAACACCGTCGTACACCTACTCCTCGTCCACGGTGCAGACCCGAATCTGCGCGAAGGCCAAGGAACCGGCTACTCACCACTGGATTGGGCGCTACGCGGCGATCATTCACAGGCGGCCGGCCTACTCCTGGCCGCTGGCGCGAAGCCGCGCTGCTCATACCGACGCTGACATCTGAAACACGACCTGGCCCTTTCGCCGATGGCCGGCGGTGGACGTGCCGCTGGCCGGCACCCCGTGTTCGGGTGCCGGCCAGCGATCCCCCTTGTGGTGGAAAGTCTGCGTGTCAGCTGTTCCAGTGCTCGGCCACGAGGTCGGCGGCCTGCTGCTCCCACTGGGCGTAGTGGTCGGGGTACGCCGACACCTGCACCGTCTGGGCGGCCTTCGTCAGGGGCATGTCCTGCCACCCGTCGACCTGCTTCAGACCCTTCAGGAACGCCGTCGTCGAGTACTCCGGGTCGGTGATCTGCTCGACCGTGCCCCACCCACTGGACGGGCGCTGCTGGAACAGGCCCTGCGAGTCATGGTCGTTGCGGTCACCCAGATGACCCAGGTTCTCCAGCTTCGACTCCTGCAGGGCGGTCGCGATCGACACCACGGCGGCACGCTCGTCCATGCCGGCCTTCTTCGTGGCCGCGATGATGGCCTTGACGTTGGCGACCTGCTCATCCGAGAGGTCGACGTGCGACTGGGCGCCCTGCACGCCGTGCGGGATCAGCTTGCCCGTGTCGGGCTTGTCGGCCTGCACGGCAACTGCCACCGGCGTCGACTCCACCGACGGGGCTGCATGCGCGGTCGCGGGACCGGCGAACACGCCACCGGCGAACGCGAGACCAGCAACACCAAGAACGCTCTTACGAATGATCGTGTTCATCAGAAACGCTCCATTCGGGGGTTGGCACCCACACACCGAAAGGGGGATCGGCTTCACGCGGGTGCAAGCACCGTCGGCGCTCATGCGAACTCAAGGAGGCTCCGGCGAAACCTGGAGGGAATCTCCGACGATCAAGCCAGAGGAAAGACCAGAGAAAAGATCAGATCGGCCGTACCAGCCGGCTGTCCAACCCGTGCGGGCCGAAGAGCGGGGCCGG
>NZ_WAAS01000130.1:0-17671 GCF_008806585.1 Micromonospora sp. AMSO12t | reverse complement strand
CCGTTCCGGTTGATCTACCGGGGGCTGGTCTGGTTCGCCAACTCGCCCCGTACGTTGATCATTTCCTACCTGCTGATGATCGTGGTGGCCGGCGTGATCTACGGCCACGTGGAGAAGCGCAGCCCGGCGGACGCCGTCTGGTGGGCGGTGGTGACCGCGTCCACCGTCGGCTACGGCGACATCTCCCCGGTGAGCTGGCAGGGCCGCACCCTCGCCGCGCTGCTCATCTCGACAATGGTGCTGCTGGTCATCCCGTTGATCACCGCGCACTTCGCCAGTCAGCTCATCGTCGACGACGACGCCTTCGAACACGAGGAGCAGGAGCAGCTGAAGGCCGACGTACGCCGGATGCGGGCGTTGCTGGAGGAGATCGCGGCCCGGCAGGGCATCGACCTGCCCGACCTTCCGCCGGAACGACCGGTCAGCGGGCCGGGCAGCGCAGCCCTTCCCGGGGCACGGTCAGGTCGATCAGGTAGGCGTCGACCGCCTCGGTGATGCAGGAGGTCTGCGGGTACGCGGTGTGCCCCTCGCCCTCCCAGGTGAGCACCCGGCCCACGCCCAGCATCGCGGCCAGCGCCGGGGTCTGCTCGTAGGGCGTCGCGGGATCGCCGGTGGTGCCCACCACCAGGATCGGCGGCGCCCCGTCGGCCCGGCCCGTCGGGTACGGGTCGCGACCGCCCGGCCACTCGGTGCAGGAGAGCAGGCCGACGGCCAGGGCCGGCCCGAACAGCGGGTACTTCGCCCGCCACTGCGACTGGAGCTGCCGGATCCGCTCCCGGCTCGGCTTCTCCTCCTCGTCGGCGCAGTTGACCGCCAGGTTGGCGTCGAACATGTTCGAGTAGTGCCCGTCGGAGTCCCGGTCGGCGTACGCGTCGGCGAGGCGGAACACGTCGCCCGGGTCGCCGCCCTCCAGCTTGTCGATGGCGACGGCCAGCTCCTGCCACCCCGACTCGGTGTAGAGCGACGAGATGATCGCGTAGAAGACCCAGCCCGCGGTGGCCTCCCGGCCGTCGTCACCGCGTACCGGGGACACCCGCGCCTTGTCGATCGCCGAGGTGACCGCGGCCCGGGCGTCCGGGGCGATCGGGCAGCGCCCGGCGTTGGCCGCGCACCACGTGGCGAAGTTGCCGAAGGCCCGCTCGAAGCCCTTGGCCTGGCCCTCCGAGCCGGCGATCAGGCCCTGCCGCGGGTCGACCGCGCCGTCGAGGACCAGCGCCCGTACCCGCTGCGGGTAGAGCTGGGCGTAGGTGGCCCCGAGCAGGGTGCCGTAGGAGTAGCCGAGATAGGTCAGCTTGTCGTCGCCGACGGCGGCGCGGACCGCGTCCATGTCCCGGGCGGCCTGCTCGGTGCCGTAGAGCGGCAGCTGGTCGCCGTAGCGGTCGCCGCAGCCACGCCCGATCTTCTGGCTGAGCGCGACGAAGCCGTCGAACGACTCCTGGCTCTCCGGGTCGGGGTCGTAGCCGAAGCTGGCGTCCAGCTCGGCGTCGGGGATGCACTTGACCGGGCTGGAGCGGGACACCCCGCGCGGGTCGAAGCCGACGATGTCGAACCGGTCGGTGATCGAGGCGGGCAGGCCGCCGAAACTCGGGCCGAAGGAGAGGTAGACGGCGGTGTCCACGCCGGAGCCGCCGGGCCCGCCCGGGTTGATCACCAGCGAGCCGATCCGGTCGCGCTGCTTCGTCGACCGGGCCCGCAGCAGCGCGATCTCGAAGGTCTGCCCGGCGCCCGGTCCGGCGGTCGCCCCGCCGCCCGTGCCCGTGCCCCAGTCGCGCGGCACCTTGATCCGCGCGCACTCGTAGCGCATGCCCGGCGCCCCGCGCCCGACCAGCTCCTCGGCCACCTCCGGGCAGGCCCGCCAGGTGGGCGCCGTGCCGGGGGCGGCGGCCTCGCCGCCGGCCTCCGTCCGGGGCGCGATCGCCGGAAGGGTGCAGCCGGCGGCGACCAGCGCGGCGGCGGCCAGCCCGGCGAGGGTGAGCCGGAACCGGCGGATCCGGTCGGGGGTGCGGGTCACGAGCGAGCCTCCGTGATCGGGTCGACGGCCAGGCTACGCCGGACCGGCGGCGGACCCCACGGTCACCGTGGGATCGCCGCGCAGCACCTGGTCCACATCGAACCGTACGGGCCGCTCGAGCTGGTCGTAGCGGCAGGATTGCGGTTCGCGGTCGGGCCGCCAGCGGACGAACCGGGCGGTGTGCCGGAACCGGTCGCCCTCCATGGCGTCGTAGCCGACCTCGACCACCAGCTCGGGGCGCAGCGGCTCCCACTCGAGGTTGCGGGCGCCCGTCCAGCGGCTCACCCCGCCGGGCAGGCGCTGGCCGCGTTCGTGGTCGCCGTGCACCCACGGGTGGTCGGCGCCGACGTCACGGTAGGGCTCCAGCTCCTCCAGCAGCTCCGCGCGGCGGGCCATCGTGAACGACGCGCTCACCCCGACGTGGTGCAGGACCCCGTCGTCGTCGTGAAGGCCGAGCAGGAGCGAGCCGACCACCGGGCCGGACTTGTGCCAGCGGAAGCCGGCCACCACCACGTCGGCCGTGCGGGCGTGCTTGACCTTGAACATGAGCCGCTTGCCCGGCTCGTAGGGCAGGTCGGCCGGCTTGGCGATCAGGCCGTCCAGGCCGGCGCCCTCGAAGACGTCGAACCAGCGGTGGGCGGTGTCGACGTCGGTGGTGACCTGCGTGACGTGCACCGGCGGCCGGACCCCGGCCAGCGCCGACTCCAGCCGGGCCCGGCGTCGCGGATAGGGCTCGTCGAGCAGCGTCTCGTCGTCGAGGGCGAGCAGGTCGAAGGCGACGAAGTCGGCCGGAGTCGTCTCGGCCAGCATCCTCACCCGGGACGCGGCCGGGTGGACGCGCTGGGCCAGCAGCTCGAAGTCCAGCCGGGGCTGCCCGCCCGGCCCGTCACGCCGGATCACGATCAGCTCGCCGTCGACCGCGCACCGCTCGGGCAGCTGGCGGCGGGCCTGCTCGACCACCTCGGGGAAGTAGCGGGTCATCGACTTGCCGCCCCGGCTGGAGAGCTCCACCTCGTCGCCGTCGCGGAACACGATGCACCGGAAGCCGTCCCACTTCGGCTCGTAGGTCATCCCCGGCGCGGTGGGGACCCGCGGGACGCTCTTGGCCAGCATCGGCTCGACCGGCGGACTGATCGGCAGCTTCACGGCGACCAGTCAACCAGACCGCACCGACAGTCGTGAGGCAGATCACGTCCGCGCGGCGGGTGGCGTGTCTGGCCGCGCGCCGCTCGTACCGCACCGGGCGAATCATAAAAGTGCAGGTCAGAGCTACCTTCGCGGGGTGTCGGAGTGGGTTTGCGGGTGCTGCGGGCGGTGGCGGGTGAGCGTCGAGCTGATCCGGGGCCGCTACCGGTACCGGCTGGTGCGCCGCTATCCCCGCCAGTTCGGCGGGGGCAAGGACGTGCTCGGCGAGGCCGGCTCCGTGGCGGAGCTGGAGGAACTGCTGCGCCGGCGTACCCCCCTCGGGCTGGCCGACCTGCGCGAGGCCGCCTGACCCGGCGGCGGCCGAGCCCGGCGGACGCCCGGCGACCCGCCGACCCGGCACCCCCGCGCGCCGGCGGACACGGACCGGCCGGCGGGCGCCTCGTCACGATCCCGCGCGCGGCGTCGTCGAGACTGGCAGCGGCGCCGCCGGGCGCCGACACGGGGAGGGGGCGCGATGCGGTTCGAGGCCGGTACGGAGGTGGCCGCCGAGGCGGAACGGGTCTGGGCGGTGCTGGTCGACGTCGAGCGGTGGCCGGAGTGGACGCCCTCGGTGCGCCGGGCGCAACGGGGAGAGGCGGGACCGCTCGCGGTGGGCGCCACCGCCCGGCTCGCGCAGCCGAAGCTGCGACCGGCGGTGTGGCGGGTCACCGAGCTGACCGAGGGCCGGTCGTTCTCCTGGGTCTCGGGCAGCCCGGGAGTGCGCACGCTCGGCGAGCACCGGGTGCTGCCGCTGCCCGACGGGCGCAGCCGCGTCGAGTTGGCCCTCACGCAGTCCGGGCCGCTCGCCGGGCCCGTCGGCTGGCTCTACGGCGACCTGATGCGCCGCTACCTGCGGATGGAGGCCGACGGGCTCAGGCGCCGCTGCGAGCGGGACTGACCGCCTTCTCCAACTGGGCGAGCCGGATGCCGTTCGCGTCCGGGCGGTGCCCGACCACCTGGTAGCCGTGCCGGTGGTAGAACCGCAGGTTCTGCTCGGTGTCCGCGCCCGTGAAGAGCGCGAAGCGGCGCACCCGGGCGGCGCAGGCCGTCTCCACCGCGCGCAACAGCCGTCCGCCGACGCCCCGGCCGTGCTGGTCCGGGGCCACGGAGAGCCGGCCGATGTGCGCGGTGTCGCCGTCGACGTGCGCCCGTACGGAGCCGACCAGCCGGTCGCCGAGCCGGGCGGTGAGCACCGTCGCCGGGCCCGCCAGCGCGGCCCGCACCTCGTCCAGGGTCTCGGTCAGCGGGGGCAGGAACGGGTCGGCGTAGCGCTGCGCCTCGGTGACGTACGCGGCGCGCTGCACGGTGAGGATCTCGCCGGCGTCCGTGACGTCGGCGGGGGCGATGCGCGGCTCGATGATCACTCCGACAGCCAACCACAGGCCGTCGGGCGGGCCGCCCGCGCCGCCCGTACGCTGGCGGTGTCCCGTCGAGCCGTGGGGGTGCGCCGTGCCGGCACTGACCTATCCGCACGTCGGCGCCACCGAGACCGGCGAGCTGCCGGCCGGCTGGCGGCACGTGCGGCACCGGGTCCGGCTGCCCGACTCCTGCTTCCCGGCGGCCGGGGACGCCGTGCTCGGCTGGCGCCTGCACCGGGCGGCCGGCATCCGGATCGACGCCGCCGCCGAGCGCGCCGCGCCCGGGATCCGGGTGGTCTCCGGGCTGGGCGTCGGCCCGCTGCGGCTGGCCGCGCCCTGCGAGGTGGTCTGGGCCGTCGACGACGGGCGGCGGGCCGGCTTCGGGTACGGCACGCTGCCCGGGCACCCGGCGCGCGGCGAGGAGGCGTTCGTGGTCAGCCACGACGCCGCCGGCCGCGTCTGGTTCGAGGTGGTCGCGTTCAGCCGGCCGGACCGGTGGGTCATGCGCGCCGCGGGGCCGGCCGGTCGGGCCTTCCAGCGGGCGTACGCCTGGTGGCTCGGCCGCACCCTGCGCCGTCTCTGCGCCCGACCCTGACCCGCACGTCGTCACCTGTCGGCGCCGGCATCCGCCGCCGCGACGCCCGCCGGGACCCGGTCAGAACCGGGCGAAGGAGCGGATCGGCATCCGCGGACCGTACTTCGGCGCCTGGACGCCACCGGCCGCCAGCAGCACGCAGACCCGCCCCCGATGCCCCCGGAACGGCTCCAGCAGGGCCAGCATCCGGGCGTCGTCGCCGCGCGGCTCGCCCGCCAGGGCCCAGGCCACCGTGTTCGGCACGTGGAAGTCGCCGACGCTGACCGCGTCCGGGTCCCCGTACGCGATGCGCACCACCTCGGCGGCGGTCCACGGGCCGATGCCGGCGACGGCGGTGAGCCGGCGGGTGGCCTCGGCGGAGTCCGCGCAGCGCTCCAGCCGGTCGGCGATGGCCGCCACGCGGCGCAGCGTCTCGGCCCGGCGCTGCTCCACGCCGAACGGGTGGAACACCCAGTACGGGGTGGCCGCCACCGCCGCCGGCTCGGGCGGCAGCAGCAGCGGCTGCATCGGCCCGGGCGCCGCCTCGCCGAAGTGCCGCACCGTCGCCGCGTACGCCCGGTAGGCCTCCTTGCCGGTCACCTTCTGCTCGAAGACCGCCCGCAGCAGTTGGCGGAAGACCTGCCCGGTGGCGGGCATGCGCAGCCCCCGGTGCTGGGCCGCGAGCCGCGCCACCACGGGGTGGTCGGCGGCGAGCGCCCCGAACCCGCTCACGTCGTCGCGGAGCCCGGCTATCGCGTCGGCCCACTGCACCAACCGGTCGGCACCCGGGCCGTAGCCCTCGGCGAGCAGGGCGCCGCCGGCCGGCCGCAGGGCGAGGGTGGCCGGACCGTCCGGGGTGCGGGCGGCCCACCAGAACGTGCCGGCCGCGACGCGCGCACAGGGGTCGTACGGGCTGAAGGTCAGCGCCCGGACCGACGCGGCCAGCCGGTACCCGGCGGGCGGGTGCAGCTCCCGACGCGCGGTGGGTTCGGTCCCGGTCACCCGCACATGCTGTCACGTCCCCGCCCCGTGACCGGCGACACCGCCGGGCGCACGCCGGCCCGGTGCCGTCGCCGGTCCCGGGGCGGCGACCGGCCGCGCCGGGAGCGGCCACCGGGACCGTGACGTCAGTACGAGTAGTTCGAGTCGCCCTGCCCGGCCTTGTCGTCGGACGGCGGGGCGACCGGCTTCGGGGTGCCCGGCGGCAAGCAGCTGAGGTTCTTCTTGCCGTCCGGCGCGACCACGAACCAGGTGCCCCCGACGCCCTGCCCCTTCCACTGGCCGGGCTTCTTGTCCCCGACGTAGCGGTAGAGCGGCCAGCCGCCGAGGGTGATCTGCCGGGTGCCGTCCTGACGGGTGACGGTGCCGACCTTGTCGTCGGAGACGCCGTTGAGCTCCGGGTCGCCGTCGGTCAGCGCCGGTGGCCACAACTGGGCGCACTTGTCGACGCAGTTCGACGAGGGCGGGTCGTTGGTGTCCTTGTCGAAGCGGTAGAGGATCCACCCGTCCTGGTCGGTGACCACGCTGCCCATCCGGGCGACCTTCCGGCCGTTGAGCTCCTCGGTCAGGTCCGCGTCGGCGGGGGGCGCGTCGGCGGCCGGGGACGGCGAGACCGAGGGCTCGGCCGCCGCGGTGGGTTCGGCGGCGGTCACGGCGACCGGGTTGGCCGCGCCCGGGTTCGCCCCCTCGTACCCGGCGGGAGCGCAGGCCGTCAACGCGACCATCGCGCTCGCCACGATGACGGTTCGCTTCATCTGTGCCACGTGCCCTCCTCGTTGATGCGGTTCACCGGTCAATACGGATAGAGCGTTGTCAAGGTTGAATGCGAAAGCATGGTCGATGTCACGGGAAATCGTTGAACCGGGCGGGCCGGAAATCCGTTTCCCGCGACGAGTGCGGTTTCCGTCAACGGCATTCGTGGAAACGGCACGCGGAATCGACGCCGGTCGTGCGGGCTGACCGGCGCCGATTCCGCGACGGGTGCTACATCTGCACCGTGACCAGCGGGCTCGCCACCCCGCCGGCGTCCACCGACTGCACCTGGAACTGCTTGATGTCGTCGAGTCGCGTCGACGTCGACGCCGACAGGCTCAGCTTTTCGGGACGCGCGTTGGTGCCGTACCCGGTGCCGGGCACCGACCAGGTGGAGACCACCTCGGTGCTGTTGTTCTTCCGCACCACGACGAGCCGGCACGTCCGGGGCCCGGGCAGCTTGGCGAGGATGAAGTCCACGCCCGTGCCGAAGTCCTTCGACACGACGAAGAAGCTCGCCTCGACGCCGGTGGTCGGGTCGACGACGTTGACCGGGTCGCCCTCCGGCAGCGTCCCGCCGATGTCCGGGTCGTTCGGATCGCTGGAACGGCTGACCGTCGGCGGGGCGACCTGCGCGGTGGCGGTCGGCTCGGCCACCACCTCGGGGGCACTGTCACCGGCGATGCTGGCGAAGCCGAGCCCGGTCGCCCCACCGAGGACCAGCACCGCCGCCGCCGTGGCGAGCAGCTGCCGGAACCGGTTGCGCCGCCGGTGGGCGCGGACCGCGACCAGCGTCCGGTCCAGCAGGGCCGGGTCGGTACGGGTCTGCTCCAGCGCGGCCATCGTCTCGCCGTCGATGTCGGAGAGCAGGCCCACGACCGGCACCATCGTCTCCAGCTCGGCGGCGCACGCCCAGCAGGTGGCGAGGTGCTCCTCGAACCGTTCCGTGTCGCGCTCGTCCAGCACGCCGAGCGCGTACGCCGCGACGTCCATGTGGTCCGCCCGGCTCATTCCGTCACCCCCCGTTCCTGCAGAGCCGTGCGCAGCGCGCGCAGCGCGTAGTAGACCCGCGACTTGGCGGTGCCGAGCGGAAGGCCCAGCTCCTCGGCCGCCTCCGGCACCGTCCGACCCCGGAAGTACGTGGCCACCAGGATCTCCCGGTGCGACTGGCTCAGCGTACGCAGCGCGTCCGCCACCGTCATCGTGCGCAGCACCCGGTCGGTGCTGTCCGCCTCGGCGAACGCCGTCAGGTCCCGGTCGTACGTCTCGGCGGGCCGGGCCTGCTCGCTGCGGTGCTCGTCGATGGCGATCCGCCGGGCCACCGTGACCAGCCACGGCCGCAGCGAGCCCTGCCCCTGCACGCCCAGCCGGTGCGCGTTGCGCCACGCCCGCAGCAGCGTCTCCTGGACGATGTCCTCCGCCCGCTGCCGGTCGCCGCCCGTGAGCCGCATGACGAACGCCAGCAGCGGCCCGGCGTGCTCGGCGTAGAGCAGCCGGATCAGTCGGTCCGAGTGACCCGCCTCGGTGGACGGTGCCGCCTGGTGGCGCCCCGGGGCGGATTTCGGCGTCACCGGCCCATTCTGGCGAGGCGCCTGGCGGGCGTCGACCCCGCGTGCCGCCGCGTCCGGCCGGGACTGGGACCGCGCGGACATCCAGTCCGGTCGCGCCCTGTCGCCGTGCCAACCGGCCGCCACCGCGTGCATGCAGACCTCCGGGTGTCCGATGACATCGGCCGCCTCCCACGGGCACGGCCGCCCGTTGGTACGCATCGCCCACGCGAACGGATCAACGGCACGCGGAAAAGATTCCGCTCCCGCACCCGGCGCTCCCGCAACCGGCGTGGTCACCTCGCCCGACGGCGCACGGAGCAGATTCCGCTCAGCGGCGCACGGAGAAGATCCCGGGCGGCGGCGGGGTCGAGTCGGTGGCGTCGGCGTCGCGGACGACCGGCGCCCCGCCCGCGAAGCGGTCGAGTTCCCCGCCGGCCAGCACCCGACCGGGGAACCAGTCCCCGGCGGCGCGCCGGGTCAGTTCCGGCACCGGCGGCTCGACCCTGCCGGCGACCAGCACCAGGTTGCCGTAGCGCCGCCCGCGCAGCACCGCCGCGTCGCCGACGAGGCAGGCCCGGGGCAGCACCGACCGGAGGGTGGCGACCTGCGCCCGGGCGTGGCGCAGCGGCGGGCCGTCGGCGACGTTCGCCAGGTGGAAGCCGGTGGGCCGCAGCACCCGGGCCACCTCGGCGGCGTACTCCACCGAGGTCAGGTGGGCCGGGGTGCGGGCGCCGGCGAAGACGTCGGCCACCACGACGTCGTAGCTGGCGTCCCGGCTGGCGGCGAGCACCGCGCGGGCGTCGGCCACCCGCACCTTGAGCCGGGGATCCGGCTGCCACGGCAGGGCCTGACGGACCAGCTCCACCAGCGCGCCGTCCACCTCGACCACCCGCTGGGCGGAGCCGGGCCGGGTGGCCGACACGTAGCGGGGCAGGGTCAGCGCGCCGCCGCCGAGGTGCAGCACCCGCAGCGGCGCGCCGGCCGGGGCCACCAGGTCGATCGCGGCGGCGAGCCGCCGGACGTACTCGAACTCCAGGTGCGTGGGGTCGGCCAGGTCCACGTGCGACTGCGGGGCGCCGTCCAGCAGCAGGGTCCACGATCCCGGCCGGTCCGGATCGGGCACCAGCTCGGCCTGGCCGGTGTCCACCCGCGCGGCCACCGTGTCGGCCGCCCGCTTGCGTCCCATCAGCGCCGTCCCCGGGCGGCGGCGGTGAGCACCCGGTGCAGCAGCCGCGCGTCGCCGAGCAGCGCCCGCAGCCGGCGCTCCAGGCCGGCGATCGGGATCAAATTTTGCGGCGCCCGCGGGTCCTTGTAGGGGGTGGAGGCGAAGCGGGGCAGCGTGACCAGCGACAGGTCGGCCAACCCCACCGCCTCGTCGACGCTCAGCTCGGCGGAGCACTCCATCCGGACGATGCCCGCCCACGGCGCGCCGAGGGCCACCGGCAGCCGCATGTACCACGACCAGCCGCCCCAGGCCGTGCCGAGCTTGAACACCGGGGAGCGCTCACCGGCCGCCAGCTGAGTGACCACGGCGGTCAGCCGGGCGTCCAGGTACTGGCTGTGCTGGGTCTTGATGTAGCCGACCGTGCGCGGCAGCTGCCGCCGGTTGCGCAGCGGGCCGTCGACCACCAGCAGGTCGCCGTCGGTGCGGGCCGCCCCCGAAACCTCCACCTCGAGCGCGGTCAGCGGCCCCTGCACGGCGGCCGGGAGCTTGTTCAGCTCGCCCGTGCCGCTGACCCGGTGCACCGGGTAGCGGACGCTGCCGGCCACCACGTCCACCGCCGAGGGACTGGCCGTGAACAGCCCCCGGCCGACCCGCGCGCCGGCCAGCTGCGCTGCGCCGCGCTCCAGGTCGCACCGGACCACCCCGGCGGCGTACGACGCGGCCAGGCCGGGGAAGGACGCCCCGTCGTCCTCCGCCGTCCACACGCTCGCGTCGATCCGGCGCACCCCGTCGACGAGCAGCACCACGTCGGGGGCCCGTACGCCGGGACGCGGCCCGATCGCCCGCCAGTCGACCGCCGGCAGCTCGGCGTCCGCGTCGACCTGAGCGCTGCTCGGCGCCGCGGGACCGCCGCCGCCCGCCGCCTCGAACGAGGCGCCGTACGCCGGATCCCACGCGTCGACGAAGAACCGGGGATCGGTCACCGCAGCGATCCTTCCGTCGCGGACGCCGCCGCCCCGCCACCGGGCCGGCCGGGCGGGGCACCGCGTGGGGCCCCGCTCACCGGCCGGTCCGTTCGACGCGCGCCGATCGGGCGTCCTTGCTGACCTCGAAGCGGACCGGGATGCGTTCGGCCAGGGCCGGCACGTGGGTGACCACACCGACCACCCGGTCGCCCCGGGCGGCCAGGCTCTCCAGCGTGGCGGCCACCGTGTCGAGGGTGGCCGCGTCGAGCGTGCCGAAGCCCTCGTCCAGCACGATCGACTCCAGGCTCGCCGCCGTCGTGGACAGTCCGGCGAGCTGCTCCGACAACGCCAGCGCCAGCGCCAGCGACGCCTGGAAGGTCTCGCCGCCCGACAGGGTGCGCACGCCCCGGCGCAGCCCCGCGTCGTGGTGGTCCACCACGAAGAACTCGCCCTTGTCGTGCACCAGGTCGTACTGCCCGCCGGAAAGCTCCCGCAGGATGCCCGAGGCGCCGTCGACCAGCAGGTCCAACGCCTCGGCGAGCAGCCACCGCTCGAAGTTGTTGGCCCGCAGGTGCCCCGCGAGGGCCCGCGCCACCTGCGCCTCGCGCTCGTACCCGGCCCGCTGCTCGCGCAGGCCACCCGCCTGCTCCCGGCGCCGCTCCAGCTCGCGCAGGTCGGCCTCGGCCCGCTCCAGGGCGCGGTCGGTGGCGCGTAGCGGATCGTCGGTGGGCGGCAGCCCGGCGGCGGCGAGGACGCCCGCGATGCGCTCGCCGACGCCGGCGGCCACCGCCTCGGCCTGCGTCACCGCCGCGGCCCGCCCGGCCCGCTCCGCGCGGCGGCGCGCCGACTCCTCGCCGGCCCATCCGGTGAGGGCGGCCCACGCGGCGCCCAGGTCCTCCCGGTCCGCCGTCGGCGGCCCGAACCGGGCCAGCCCGTCGCGGGTCGCGTCGAACGCCCGCCAGGTCGCCCGCAGCCGCTCCTCGGCGGCGTCCACCGCCGCCCGGGCCCGCCGGGCGGCGTCCCGGCCGGCCCGCACCGCCGCCGCCGACTCCTCCAGCGCCCGGCGCAGCCGCGCGTGGTCGTCCAGCTCGCGGCGCAGCACCGCCGGCTCGGCCGCCCCGGTCAGCTGGTCGTCCAGCTCGGCCAGCCGCGCCTGCACCTGGTCCTGGCGGGCCCGCGCGCGCAGCAGCACCCGCTCCAGCTCCCGGGCCGCGCCGTCGCGCTCCTGCACCACGGACTGGGCGGCCTTGCTGGCGGCCCGCGCCGCCCGTCCCGCCGCCGTCGCGGCGGCCACCGCCGAGTCGGCCGGCACCGCCGGCACCGACGCGACGGTCTGCTCGCAGACCGGGCAGGCGGCCCCGGCGCGCAGGTGCGCGCGCAGCGCCACCGCCTGGTCGGTCGCCTTCGCCTCCTCGTGGGCGCGGAAGGCCGCCTCCAGCTCCGCCTCGGCCCGCTCGGCCGCCGCCCGCGCCTCGGCCAGCGCCGCCACCGCCGCGCCGTGCTCGGCCTGCGCCCCGGTCACCGCCGCGCGGACCGCCTCCGCCTCGCCGGCCAGCTTCTCCCGATCCGTGTACGCCCGCAGCAGCAGCCGCAGCGCGCTCTCGTCGCCGGCGGCGGCCAGCTCGCCGCGCAGCTTCTCCTCGCGCTCCTCGGCCAGCGACACGGCCGTCGCCGCCTCGTCCGCGCCGGTCCGCGCCGCCGCGACCGCCCGGGTCACCTCCGCCACCCCGTCCGGCGCGCGCACGGCGGCCAGCACCGCCAGGTCGGCGTCGAGGGCCGCCAGGGCCGCGCCCGCCTCCCGCGCCGTCGCCCGGGCGGCCTCCAGCTCCGGTACGGCGCCCGCCACCGCCCCGGCCAGCTCCCGCATCCGGCCGACCCGCCCGGTCGTCGCCTCCAGCGCGGCGTCGTCGACGTCGGTGAGCCCGGCGAGCGCCTGGTCGACCGCCTCCAGCTTCGCCTCGGCCTGCGCGGCCCGCGCGGTCGCCCGCTTCTGCACGTCCTCGTAGACCCCGAGGCCGAGCAGGTTGACCAGGATCTGCTGCCGGGTGGCCGGCTTGGCGTGCAGGAAGTCCGCGAACTGCCCCTGCGGCAGCACCACGCAGCTGGTGAACTGCTCGTACGGCAGCCCGACCGCCTCCAGCACCGCCTGCTCCATCTCGGCGGGGGTGCCGGCCACCACCTCGCCGAGGTCGTCGGGGCTCAGCCCGGTGTCGAGCTTGGTCACGTCGAAACCGGCCGGCATCAGCTGCAACCCGGCGTTGGCCGTCTTGACGTTGCCCCGGCCGTCCCGGCGGACCACCCGGGTCGCCACGTAGCGGGAACCGGCGGACTCGAAGACCAGCCGGACCCGCGCCTCGGTGGCCGACGGCGCCAGGGCGTTGCCCAGCCCGCGCGCCCCACCCCAGCGGGGCACCGTGCCGTAGAGGGCGAAGCAGATGGCGTCCAGCACCGTCGACTTGCCGGAGCCCGTCGGACCCACCAGCGCGAAGAAGTCGGCGTCGGTGAAGTCGATCGTGGTCTCGTCGCGGAAGACGGTGAAGCCCGCCATGTCCAGCCGCATCGGCCGCATCAGTGCTCGACCTCCTCGAAGAGCTCGTCGAAGAGCTCCCGCACCCCGTCGTCGGTGTGCCCCCGGCTGTCCAGGTAGTCGGCGAAGAGCTGCCGGGGCGAGCGGCCCGCCCGCTGCGCCACCCGCGTGCCGCTGCCCGGGGCGGGCAGCAGCTCCGGGTCGATCCGGATCTCCAGGGCCTGCGGGAGCAGCTCCTGCACCTCCTCGCGCAGCCCGGCGCGCGGCTGCTCCCGCACGTAGACCCGCAGCCAGGCGTCCGGCACGTCCATCTCGGCGAGCTGGGCCAGGGTGCCCCGGACCGTCCGCAGCGTGGTGGCGGCGGTCACCGGCACCTCGCGTACCTGCGCCGCCGTGGTCGCGGTGACCTCGACGACGGTCACCGACGGCACGTTCTCCTGCTCGCCGAAGTCGACCGCCAGCGGGCTGCCGCTGTAGCGGATCGGGCAGGGGCCCAGCACCCGCTGCGAGCGGTGCAGGTGGCCCAGCGCCACGTAGTGCGCCGTCCCCGGGAAGACGGTCGCCGGCACCGCGTAGCCCAGCACGGTGTGCGCGTCGCGCTCCCCGCCGCCGGTGGTCGCCCCGACCACGGTGACATGGGCGGTGACCAGGTGCACCCGGTCCGGCTCGGTGAAGCTCTCGGTCAGCCGGCCCAGCACCCGGCCCAGGTGGTCGGCGTACGTCTGGGTGGTCTCGGCGGCGGTCAGCTCGTACATCTCCACGGCGCGGATGGCGTAGCGCTGGGAGAGGAACGGCAGCGCGGCCAGCCGCCAGCGCTCACCGCCGGCGGTGGTGCCGTCGACGACGTGCTCGTCCGGGTTGTCCCGGACCCCGCCGCGCAGGGTGATGCCGGCGGCCTCGGCCCAGGGCCGCAGCGCGTCGAGGGCCTGGCCGTTGTCGTGGTTGCCGCCGATGGCCACCACGTCGGCGCCGGTGCGGCGCAGCGCGGTCAGGGCCCGGGTGACCAGCCGGGTGGCCTCGGGCGTCGGGGCGGCGGTGTCGTAGAGGTCACCGGCGACGATGACCAGGTCGGGTGACTCGGCGCGGGCGACGTCGATCACGCCGGCCAGGACCCGCTTGTGCTCCTCGGCCCGCGACTGCCCCTTGAGGACCTTGCCGACGTGCCAGTCGGAGGTGTGCAGGATCTTCACGGGTATGTCCCCCTAGAACGGGATGTCGTCGTCGGAGGTGCCGCCACCGGAGCCGACGACGGCGAACGGGTCGACGGACTGGGTGATCGACCGGAGCGTCTCGGACGGGGCGCGGCCGGCCTCGGAGACCCGGGTGGCCCAGGCCGGGAACGGGAATTCCAGGCAGAGCGGCACCGGGATGTCGGGCTGGTTGACGAACATCGTGCCCGGCTTGGCCAGCAGCGCGCGCTGGCGCTGGGCGGGCGGCAGGAAGCCGTACTCCGGGCGGGACGCCTCGGCCGGGTCGAGCCGGCCCACCACCCGGATCGCCGAGTTGGTGACGATCCGCCGCTCCACCTCGCTCGCCGTCTGCTGGGCGCCGACCAGGATCACCCCGAGCGAGCGGCCCCGCTCGGCGATGTCGAGCAGCACCTCCTTGATGGGGGAGGAGCCCTCGCGGGGGGCGTACTTGTTGAGCTCGTCGAGCACCACGAAGAGCAGCGGCTTGGCGGTGCCGGCCTTCTCCTTGCGCTCGAACTCGCTCTTGAGCGTCACGCCGACCACGAACCGCTGCGCGCGGTCCGGGAGGTTGTGCAGGTCGACCACGGTGACCTGGGCGCTCTCGGCGGTGTTGATCGAGTGCGGGCGGCGGGTGGCCAGGTCGCCCCGGATCAGCCGGGACAGGTCCTTCTTGCTGCCGATCAACCGCCGGGCGAACGCGTTGATCGTGCCCAGCCCGACGGCACTGCCGGCCCAGTCGGAGCGGGTCTCGTCGTCGTTGAGCTGCTCGACGACGTGGTCGACCAGGTCGGCGTACGAGCCGAGCCGTACCCCGTCGATGCTGATGCCGCCGTCGGCGGGCTGCGCGTGCCGGGCCAGGTGGGCGGTGACCGAGTGCACCACCATCGTGTACTGCTGGCGTTCGTCGTCGGCGTCGGCGAAGACGTAGGGCAGCAGGCGGTCGGCGCAGAACTCGCTCAGCGTCCAGTAGAAGCTGTCCACCCCGGTGAGGCGGCTGCTCACGTCGGGCGTGCCGGAGGAGTCGCCCACCCGGGGCGGGGCGTAGACCCGCACGTCCGGGAACGCGCCGGCGGCCAGGCCGAGCTTCGCGTACGCGGCGCGGGTGGGGTCGTCCAGCCGGGTGTTGGGATGGTCGAGGAAGAGTAGGTCCTCGCCCTTGACGTTGAAGATGAGCGCCTTGGCGTTGACGGCGTCGCCGCCCAGCACCCCGGAGCGGAAGACCGAGTAGAGCAGGAAGGTGGCGAAGCTCGTCTTCGTGGCGACCCCGGAGATGCCGGAGATCGACACGTGCGCGCCCCGGCTGCCGTCGAGGAAGTCGGCGTTGAGGTAGACCGGCACCCCGTCGCGGCCCATACCCATCGGGATGCGCCGCTCCATCCGGTCGAAGTGCAGCGCCCGGGCCCGGGCGTCACCCTCGGCGCGGTGCACCACCGCACCGGGCGACGGCGGCACGTAGAGCTCCGGGTCGACACGGGTCGTGGTGATCTCGGCGGCCTCCTGCACCTGCGCGGGCAGCGTGCCGTCGGCGATGGCGAAGACGTCGGAGTCGAACTGGGCGCCCTCGTGCCGGGCGCGGACCTGCGTGACCACCCCGGCGATCGTCACCGGCTCGCGGTCGGGCAGCTCCCGCCGGGTCACCACGACGTCGTCGAGCTGGAGGTAGCTGTCAGGGGAGACCGCGGTCCAGAACTGCAGGGGGGTGGCATCGGCGGTGCCCAGCACCCGGCCGACCACCTCGCCCGGGCCGTCGAACCCGTCGTCAGTCATCGGGCAACTCCGGTCGGCTGGTCGTCGCGGTCGGGGCACACGCCCTGCATCCTGCCCGAGGAGTACGACACGTTGCCACGCGACGCGGCGGACGCCACCCCGCCGTCGGCGCTCGTCAACCGCAGGGTGCCCGCCCGGTCACGGTCGGTCGCGGGCGTAGCGGAGCATGAGCACCCCGTCGGCGGCGGCGAGCACGTGTCGCAGCGGCAGGTGGCGTACGTCGCTGGGGTCGCCGGCGGTGATCCGCCCCGGGCCCGCCCCGGCCAGCAGCGGGGCGACGGTGAGGCAGACCTCGTCCACGAGGTCGGCGGCGGTGAGCGCGCCGAACAGTTGCGGGCCGCCCTCGCAGAGCACCTGGCCGAGGCCGCGGCGGCGCAGCTCGGCCAGGCCCGCCGCGAGGTCGACCCGGCCGTCGCCGCAGCGCACCACGTCGGCGACACCGGTCAGGCCGGGGGGTGCCACGGCGTCGGCCCGGGTGAGCACCACGGGCCGCACCGGCGCGTCGGCGAACGCGGCCTGCGCCGGGTCGAGGTCGAGCGAGCCGGAGACGACGACCAGCGTCGGGTACTCGGCGAGCCCGTGCTCGCGGCGCCACGCCCGGCGCCGCTCGTTGAGGCGTACCGCCCGGTAGCCCTCGTGCCGCAGCGTGCCGGCGGCCACGAGCAGGGCGTCGCAGAGCATGCGCAGCAGCCCGAAGACGCGCTTGTCCGGCTCGCTGGAGAGCCCGGCGGAGTAGCCGTCGACGGAGACACCGCCGTCCACGCTGGTCACGAAGTTCATCCGCAGGTGGGGGCGGTCGGAGCGGCCGTAGAGCGCGGTGAGCGCGGCGTCGTCCAGCGGTCGCGCCGACGCCCGCGGCCAGAGCGCCGAAATCGGGATTCCGACGTTCATTCGCCGGCCGGACCGGTGACGGGAGGGGTGGGTCGGGGGGTACGGTGCTGGCAGTCGCACCAGTTCCGCCCCGGACAGTCGTCGTGCCGCCTGGCCCGGCACGCTCGGCAGATCATGCCCGCAGCCTATGCCGAGGAAGGATGGGACAGCATGCCGCGTCAGATCTTCCAGCTGAAGATTTCCCTGGCCGGGGTCCGGCCGCCCGTCTGGCGCAGGGTGCTCGTCCCGGGCGGCTACACCCTCGACCGGCTGCACCGGGTGGTGCAGCACGCCATGGGCTGGCGGGACTGCCACCTGCACTCGTTCGAGATCGAGGGTCGCCAGTACGGCGAGCCCGATCCCGACGGCGAGCTGGCCCTGCGCGACGAGTTGGACGTCCGCCTCGACGCGGTGCTCGGCAAGGGCAGCCGCTTCCACTACACGTACGACTTCGGCGACTGGTGGGAGCACGACCTGGTGGTGGAGGACGCCTTCACGGCCGATCCGGACGAGCGGTACCCGTCCTGCCTGGACGGCGAGCGGGCGTGCCCGTCCGAGGACGTCGGCGGCCCGGCCGGCTACCAGGCGCTGCTGGCCGCGTTGACGGACCCGGCCCACCCCGGGCACCCGGAGGCGCGGGACCGGGTGGGCGACCGGTTCGACCCGGCCGCCTTCGATGCGGGCCGGGCCGGCACCCTGCTGCGCCGCTTCTGCTGAACCGCCACGCCGCCCCCGCCGCGTGGCCCCGCCGCTGCCG
>NZ_WAAS01000129.1:0-17774 GCF_008806585.1 Micromonospora sp. AMSO12t | reverse complement strand
CCTCCTCCCCGGCCCCGACGGAAGACGCGACGTCCGAGTCTCCGGCGTCCGGGCCCGCGGGCCCCGCGAGCCGGGAGGTCCCGCCGGCCGCCCTGCTCGCGGCGGGGGACCTGCCCGACGGTTTCCGGAAGGTGCCCTGGACCGACGGCGACTGGTCCCTCGATGCAACCTCCACGCGCTGTCGCAACGCGGCGCCCCCGCTGACCGTCAGGAAACAGGCCGAGCGGGGCGCGGCCTTCCGGGCGGCTCCCGAGGAGGCGGTCGTCGAGCGGGTGAGGCGCTACGCGTCGGAGGACGCGAAGGTGACCATGGATCGGGCGCGCCGGCTGGTGACGGGCTGCCGGCCCCACGATCCGGAGCAGTCGCTGGCGATCGTCGACTCGGGCTTCGCCGGGGACGAGTCGCTCCTGGTCGCTGCGACCGGCGACGGCACGCCGAGCCGCTGGCTCCTGGTCCGGCGGGGCGACCTGGTCGCGGAGGTCTGGCTGAAGGGCGAGGACGATCCGGCCGAGGCGCGGCGGATCGCGCAACGGGTGGCCGAGCGGCTCTGCGCCGGCACCGAAGCCTGCTGAACGGCCGGATCGTCCGTCGGGAGGGGCATTTCCCGCACCGCGCGTGACGGCGCGGGCCCCTCCTCACAGCCGCAGCGCCTCCGGGGCGTGCAGGCGGAGCATGGTGGCGCCGACGTCGGCCGGCGCCCGGCGGCGGGTCGCCATCGAGACCGCCACCATCACGGCGAAGGCGAGCGGCACCGTCCAGGCGGCCGGCTGCGCGGTGAGCGTGGCCGGCCAGCCGGACAGCGGCGGGCCGAGCACCGTGACCAGCACCGCCCCGACCGCCGCGCCGCCGCCGACCAGGATCCCGGCGGCGGCGCCGAGGTCGGTCAGGCCCCGCCACCAGATGCCGAGCACCAGCAGGGGGCAGAAGCTGGACGCGGCGACCGCGAAGGCCAGCCCGACGACCTGGGACACGTCCAGCCCGGCGAGGTTGAGCGCGAGCACCGTCGGCACGGCTCCGGCGATCACCGTGGCGAGCCGGAAGCCGCGTACCGAGCCGCGCCCCAGCACGTCCGTGGAGATCACCCCGGCGACGCTGGTGAGCAGCCCCGACGAGGTGGAGAGGAAGGCCGCGAACGCGCCGGCCGCGACCAGCGCGGCGAGCAGCCGGCCGGCGGTGCCGTCGCCGAGCGCCGCGCCGGGCAGCAGCACCACCACCGCGTCGGTCTGCCCGCTGAGCAGCAGTTGCGGGGTGTAGATCCGGCCGAGCACCCCGTAGATGGTGGGCAGCAGGTAGAACGCCCCGACCAGGGCGAGCACCACCAGCGTGGTGCGGCGGGCGGCGGCGCCGTCGGGGTTGGTGTAGAAGCGGACCAGCACGTGCGGCAGTCCCATGGTGCCGAGGAACGTCGCCAGGATCAGCGAGTAGGTGGCGAACAGGCCCCGGTCGTCGTCCCCGGCGGCGCTGGGCAGCAGCCAGTCGGCCGCGTCCGTGGCCACCCCCGACACCTCCGGCACCGCGTCGCCGGCGGCGAAGGAGAGCTCATCGCCGGGGCGTACCTCCTGGATCCGGCCGTCGGGGTGGGTGAGGGTCGCGCGGTGCTCGACCACGACGGTGGTCGCGGTCCGGAACGCCGGCCCGTCGGGCGGGGTCACCGCCGGGCGGGCGTCGGCCTGCCACTGCAACGCCAGGAAGATCGCCGGTACGGCCAGCGCGGTCAGCTTCAGCCAGTACTGGAAGGCCTGCACGAAGGTGATCGCGCGCATGCCGCCGAGCGCGACGTTCGCGGTGACCACCACGGCCACCAGCAGGGCCCCCAACGGGTACGGCGAGCCGGTCACCGTGGCCAGCGTCAGCCCCGCCCCCTGGAGCTGCGGCACCAGATAGAGCCAGCCGATGAAGATCACGAAGACGGTGGCCAGGGTGCGCAGCCGGCGCGACCCGAGCCGCAGCTCGCAGAAGTCCGGCAGGGTGAACGCGCCGGAGCGGCGCAGCGGCGCGGCCACGAAGAGCAGCAGGGCGAGGTAGCCGGCGGCGAAGCCGACGGGATACCAGAGCACGTCGACGCCGTACTTGAGGATCAGCCCGGCGACCCCGAGGAAGCTCGCCGCCGACAGGTACTCCCCGCCGATCGCGGCGGCGTTCCAGGTGGGGCTGATCGCCCGCGAGGCGACCAGGAAGTCGGAGGTGGTCCGCGCCAGCCGCAGCCCGTAGAAGCCGATGCCGACGGTGACCAGAGTGACCGCCACGATCGCCGGTACGACGTAACCGTTGCCCACCTCAGCGCTCCGGCCGCTGGACCAGGTCGGTGAAGTCCTGCTCGTTGCGTTCGGCCAGCCGCACGTACGCCCATCCGACCGCGATCAGGAACGGGAACGACGCCACCCCGAGCAGCAGCCAGGGCAGGTTGACGCCGAGCACGGTGACCCGGCCGACGGCGGGCGCGACGGCGAAGAGCCACGGCAGCCCGCCGAGCCCGATCGCCACCACCAGGGAGAGCCGCAGGGCCAGCGCGAACTGGGCCCGGACCAGCCCCCGTACGAGCGCGTCGCCGACCCGGGTCTGCTGGGCCAGCTCGGCGCGGGTGCGTTCCGCCCGGTCCTCGCGGCGGGACACCTCGGCCAGCACGATCCGGGTCCGGGGCTGGGGTGGCGTGGGCCGCCCCGGCACCCCGGGCCGGCCCGCGTGCCCGGGCGCTGCGGACCCGCCCCGCCGGGGCGCGGGGACGGGATCGTCGGCAGCGGCCATCCCGGCAGTCTCGCCCGATCGCCGCGATTGTCAAGGGCCGCGCCGACGTCGTGCCTGGCACGGCCCGGAGCCGGGGAGTCGTCCACACCAGGGCTGTGGACAACCTGTGGAGAACGGGTCACCCCTGTGGATAACTCTGTGGAACCGCCGTCGCCGGAACCTTCCTCCCCGCTGGCGAGTGGAAAGGGTGGAGAAGGGAGGTGACGGTGTCCGACGGTGATCCGATCTCGGAGATGTACGCCGGCTGTTTCCGCCGGCTCGTGGTCCAGCTCTACGCGGTGACCGGCGACCTCAGCGAGGCGCAGGAGGCGGTCCAGGAGGCGTTCACCAGGGCGTTGGCCGCACCCCGGCGCTTCGCCCGGCTGGAGAACCCGGAGGCGTGGCTGCGCCGGGTGGCGGTGAACGTGGCCCGCAGCCGGTACCGGCGACGGCGGGTGCTCGACGGGCTGCTGCGCCGGATCGGTCCGCCCCCCGTTGTCGCCGACCGCGCGCCGGAGCACCTCGCGCTGCTCGCCGCGCTGCGCGGGCTGCCGGAGGGTCAGCGGCACGCGCTCGCCCTGCACTACCTGGTCGACCTGCCGGTGGACGAGGTGGCGGCGACGCTCGGCGTCTCCGCCGGCACGGTCAAGTCGCGTCTGTCACGCGGTCGGCGGGCGCTAGCGGAGTTGCTCGCCGACTCCGACGTCACCGACACCACGTACACCGGGAGGATCGATGTCCGATCGTGAGTTCGGCGAGTTCGACGTCGAGATCGTCGCCGACGCCGTCCGTCAGCCGCCGCTCGACGACCTGCGTTCGGCGGCCCTGTTCCGACGGCGCCGACGCGCGGCCGGGGCCGGGCTGGCCGTGGTGGTTGCCCTTGCCGGGGTGGCCCTCGTCCCGTCCGTGGGTGATCCGGACGGAGGGAACTGGGCCGCCCCGGACCCGTCCGACCCAGCGATCGAGCGGGGGGTCAGCGAGCTGTTCCTGCTCACCGACCGGGTCGCGGTCGGCGTCGAGGTACGGGACCCCTGCCAGATCAGCTTCACGGCCACTGAGGATGCCGGACGGAACTGGTCGGACTGGCGGACAGCCGAGTACGACGGGGCCTGCACCACCACCCCGGACTCGGAGGGGTTCGGTGTGTCCGACGTCCGGTACAGCGTGTTGGACGAGCGGACCTATCTGGTCAGCGTCGATGGCCAGGCGATCCTCTCGACGGACGGCGGCCGGACATGGCGGGACGTTGAATCCGCAGTGATCGATGTGAAGGCGTTTCCGGAGCGGGCGCGGCCGGTGACCTGTCAGAACGGGTGCGGAGCCATGAAACGTCCGCTTGCGGTCGAGCCCGGCACCGGCAGGGTCTATCGGCTGGCGGACCTGGCCGCGACCCACGCGAGGGACGTCGTGGACCGGAGCGACGACGGCGCGCTCTGGTACGTGCAGGCGTCCCCCGAGTTCGGAGGTGCCGCAACCGTCGCGCGTAGCGTCGACCGGGGTGCCACCTGGCTGACATCGCAGGTGCCGGAGGGCGTGACGGCCATCGGGCTCGCGGCGGTCAGTGGCCGGGAGGCTTACCTGCTGACCGAGCCCCATCCGGCAGGCACGAACGGTCCGCCGTCCGGCTCCTCCCGGTTGCTGCACACGACGGACGCCGGCCGATCCTGGGTCGACGTCGACACGGACCTTCCCGCCAGTTCCATGATGAGGCCGTTCACGATCGGACGGGACGGGGCCCTCCTCGTCGGCGAGCCGTTCGCGGGCGGCGCCACCGCGTACGTCTGGGTCAGCAGGGATGGCGGGCGACACTTCACCCGGAGCGAGCGGTCCGGCACCGAGGGGACCGTCGGAGTGGCACCGGGCCTGGTCTGGCTCGGCGGTCGTGACGTGATGAACCTGCCAGCAACGGCTCATGTCCAGGTGAGCGCAGACGGGGAGACGTGGAGCCGGCTGCCGTTGCCCCGGTGACTCAGCCGTTGCCAGGCGTCGCGGTGGGGTGACCGGTGGTCGGTCACCCCACCGCGCGGCACTCACTTCGTGTCGACGTGCTCCAGGCCGACGCGCTCCGGGCGGGCGGAGGCGGAGCCGAGCCAGGTGTGCGGGTTGCCGTACCAGCACCAGCCGAGCTTCGGCGCGTTCTGGCTGATCCAGAGCGCCGGCACCCGCTTGTCGCCGCAGCGGGAGCCGACCAGCGAGAAGCACTTGTTCTTCGCCAGCGCCTCCGGGTGCAGGGTGACGAAGGCGAGCCCCTCGTCGATGGTGAGCGGCAGCCGGTCCTGGCCGGTGATCACCTCCATGGCGACGGCGGGCGCGAGATTCAGCGTCTCCTCGCCCCGGTCGACGTCGAAGAGCAGGTACGCCGGCCCGGCCGGCACCTCCAGCTCCTTGATCGGGTTGAACTTCGGCAGGTCGCCCTCGGCGTAGTGCCGGTCGACGATCCCCGGCTTCCGCTTGCCGGCGAGGGTGGTGAGCGCGACGCGCTCCTCCACCGGCACCAGGTCGCGGGTGACCACCAGGAGGAAGGGCACCCGCCCCTCGGTCGGGGCGGGCAGGTCGGCCGCCCCGGCGACGGCCGCCGCGCGCAGCGGCGCGACCAGGTCACGGAAGGCGTCCTCGGTCAGCTCGGCCAGGGCCGGATAGCCCAGCTCCACCAGCCGGTCGAGCTGGCGGTCGAATTCGGTCGCGGCGTCGAACAAGGCGGCCTCCAATTGTCGTACGGAGTACCGTACAGCGTACGCCGAAGCGCGCCTATTCCCGACCCGCGAAGAAGATCGGGGTCAGCGGTTCCAGTCCTGCTTCGCCGCGCGGACCAGCTTGTCCTTCAGCTCGCGGGTGTGCCGACGGCTGACCGGCAGCTCCGCCGAGTCGACCACCACGACGTAGCCGGAGTTGACCAGCCGCAGCTCCGCGATCAGCTTGAGCTGCACCAGGTAGGACCGGTGGATGCGGACGAACCCGGCGTCCGCCCAGCGCTCCGCGAGGGTCGCCAGCGACACCCGGACCAGGTGCGAGCCGTCGGCGGTGTGCAGGCGGGCGTAGTCGCCCTGCGCCTCCACCCAGCGCACCGCCGAGCGGGGCAGCATCCGCGTGGTGCCGGCCAGCTCGATGGGGATGGTCGGGTCCTCCTCCGCCCGGGCCAGCGCCGCCGGGTGCGACGGCACCACCCGCGCGCCGATCACCCGGCGCAGGGACTCGGCGAGCCGCTCGGCGCGTACGGGCTTGCGGACGTAGTCGGTGGCGCCCAGGTCGAACGCGTCCACCGCCCCGTCGTCGTACGCGGTGACGAAGACGATCGCCGGTGGCCGGGCGAAGCGGCGCAGCACCCGGGCCAGCTCCATGCCGTCCAGCCCGGGCATCCGGATGTCGAGGAAGACCACGTCCACGTCGCCGTCGCGGAGCACCCGCAGCGCCTCCGTCGCGTCCCCCGCCGTGTGCAGCCGGGCCACCCGGGGGTCGGCCCGCAGGTGGTACGCCAACTCGTCCAGCGCCGGCGGCTCGTCGTCGACCGCCAGCACCCGCAGGAACCCGGCCGCCCCCACCTCCGCGGCCCGCTCGATCACGAGCCGGCCCGTACGCCGGGATGGAACTTCGGCACCCGCATGCTCACCTTCGTGCCCGAGCCGAGGCCCGTCTCGACGACGAGGCCGAAGCCGTCCCCGAAGACCGACCGGAGCCGCTCGTCGACGTTGGAGAGCCCGACGTGCTGGCCCGGGTCGTCCCCCACGCCGGCCAGCGCGGCGTCGCCCGGGTCCCCGGCGGCGCCGGCCAGCTCGGCGATGCCGGCGGTCAGCGTGCTCGGATCCATCCCCACTCCGTCGTCCTCCACGGTGATGTGGCACTCGGTGCCCGCGTCCCGGGCCTCGATGCTCACCATGCCCGTGCCCGGCTTGCGGGACAACCCGTGCCGGACGGCGTTCTCCACCAGCGGTTGCAGGCAGAGGAAGGGCAGCGTCACGGGCAGCACCTCCGGGGCGATCTGGAGGCGCACCTGGAGCCGGTCGCCGAACCGGGCCCGCTCGATGGTCAGGTAGCGGTCGATCGAGCGCAGCTCCTCGGCCAGCGTGGTGAACTCGCCGTGCGCCCGGAACGAGTACCGCGTGAACTCGGCGAACTCCAGGATCAGCTCCCGGGCCCGGTCCGGGTCGGTGCGGACGAACGAGCCGATCGCGGTCAGCGCGTTGTAGATGAAGTGCGGGCTGATCTGCGCGCGCAGGGCGCGTACCTCGGCGCGGGCCAGCCGCTCCCGCGAGGAGTCCAGCTCGGCCAGGGCGAGCTGGTTGCCGGCCCAGTGTGCCGTCTCCAGGGTGGCCTGCACCAGGCCCGGCTCCGGCTGGCCGTCGGCGACCGCGACCAGCACCCCGACCCTGCGCCCGTCCGCGCCGGTCAGCGGGGCGACCACCGCGCCGCGTACCGGGCAGTCGACCCGGTCGCAGTGCAGCTCCGGCTCGCCGAGGACGGTCGAGCGGCCCGTTGCCACCGCCCGCCGGGCCGCCGCGACCAGTTGCGCGTGGTGGTGCCCGCCCCGCCCGTCGAGGGCGAGCAGGCTCTCCCGGTCCGTCAGCGCCAGCCCGGCCGCACCCACCAGCGCCCGCAGATGGCGTACGGCCTTCGCCGCGTTCGCGGCGCTCAGTCCCGCGCGCAGCTGCTCGGCGGCCAACCCGGCGGTGTGCAGCACCTCGTACGTGGCCCGCTGGGTGGCCGTGGCGATGCCCCGCCGCGCGCGCAGCCGGACCACCGCGAACAGGGCCGCACCCAGCGCGGCGAGCAGCGAGACGACGCCGAAGACGCCCGAGAGGTTGCCACCCACGCAGCGATCCTGGCCCCTGCCGGCCCGTACGCCAAGGGTCAGTACGCGCCCTTGCGGGCGAGCACCACCCCGACGGTGCGCCACAGGATGCTCAGGTCGTACGCCAGCGACCAGTTGTCGACGTAGTAGAGGTCGAGCCGGACCGCCTCGTCCCAGGACAGGTCGGAGCGGCCGGAGACCTGCCACAGCCCCGTCATGCCCGGCCGGACCAGCAGGCGGCGGCGCACGTCGCCGAGGAAGTCGCCGTCGTCGGCGGGCAGCGGGCGCGGCCCGACCAGCGACATCTCGCCCTTCAACACGTTGATCAACTGCGGCAGCTCGTCCAGCGAGGAGGCGCGCAGGAAGCGGCCCACCGGGAAGACCCGGGGATCCTCCTTCATCTTGAACAGCATGCCGTCGGTCTCGTTCCGGTCGACCAGGCTGGCCAGCCGGTCCTCCGCGTTCACGTACATGGTGCGGAACTTCCAGACCCGGAAGGTGCGGCCCTCGTGGCCCACCCGGGGCTGGCGGAAGAAGACCGGGCCCGGGTCGGAGATCCGGATCGCGACCGCGATGAACAGGAAGACCGGGGCCAGCAGCAGCAGGCCGAACCCGGCGGCCACCCGGTCCATCAGGTTCTTGGCCAGCAGCGCCGGCCCGGAGAGGGTCGGCTCCTCGACGTGCAGCAGCGGCAGGCCCTCGATCGGCCGGATGTGCACCCGGGGGCCGGCGATGTCGGTCAGCTGCGGGGCGACGACCAGGTCGACGCCCGAGCCCTCCAACTGCCAGGCCAGCCGGCGCAGCTCGCCCGGCTCGGAGCTCGCCGAGCCGCAGACCGCGATCGTGTCGCCGCCGACCTCCCGGACGAGGGCGAGGACGTCGCGGCCCGCGTACACGGGGACCGGGGTCTCGATGCCCTTGGCCGCCGCGTAGCCGTCGGTGATGTGGATGGCGACCGGCATCAGCCCGGCGGCCGGGTTGCGGGTGACCGCCGTGTAGACCTCCAGGCACTCCGGCAGGGTGCCGATCAGCACCATCCGGTGGCCCGCCTGGCTGATGTTGCGCCGGACCACGTGCAGCACGAAGCGGCAGAGCATCCGGTTCAGCAGGATCAGCAGCAGCGCCGCGAGCAGGGCGGTGCCGACCGTGTAGCGGGACAGGTCGGTCTTGGTGGCGAAGGCGAGGAAGGACACCGTCGCGGCGACGGCGACGCCGGCCCGGATCACCCGCTTGTACTCGTCGGGGCCCAGCCCGAGGTAGCGCCGGTCGTAGGCCCGGTTGGCCCAGAGGCTGACGAGCCAGCCGAGCGGCAGGAGCCCGAACGCCACCGTGTGGAACCACGTCGGGTCCTGCTCGGCATTGTAGAAGCCCGCCCGCGACTGGTCGAACGTCTCGATGGCGATCAGGCTGGCTACCGCGGCGGCTGCGAAGTCGAGCAGCAGCAGGAGCGTGATGTAGGGGCGGTGCCAGCGGGACACGCGACGGCGCGCCCGAGCCCACGCGGACCGGGGTACGCCGTTGTGGGACGGCGGTGCCGGCGGCTGGATCTCGAAGCTGTCGACGTGCCGCACGAGTTTGCTCCGGCCTGTGTTGGTTACCGGGCGCTGGAGGCTTGTCGTCACCTCACCCATGTCCTCCCGCATGACACGAGCCGCTCACTCACCGTGAGGGCCCGGTCGCCCACCGTCCCAGTCTCCCACGCGGGCACCGACCCGTGCGCTGACCCGAGGGACAACGCGCCGGGTGTGGTGCCGCCGGGCGTCTGGCCGGCTCCGCGCCATTTCAGAAGCCGGGGACCGAGCCACTATACCGATGGATGACGGGCCCGGTAGAGCCGCAACTCAGACCTTCGGCGCGGGATGGCCGATTCCGTTCCGTAGTCGGCAGTGTCGTCACTCACCGTACGAGCCGCGACAACCGGCGGTCAGCGAGCGGCTTGCCGCCGGTCTGGCAGGTCGCGCAGTACTGGAGGCTGGAATCGGCGAACGAGACCTCGCGGACGGTGTCCCCGCAGACCGGGCAGGGCTGCCCCGTCCGGGCGTGCACCTTCAGCCCCGAGCGCTTCTCGCCCTTCAGCTCGGCCGCCTTCTGCCCGACCGACCGGCGCACCGCGTCGCCGAGCACCTCCCGCGTCGCCCCGTGCAGGGTCGCCAACTGGTCGTCGGTCAGCCGGCTGGTGATCGCGAACGGGGACAGCTTCGCCGCGTGCAGGATCTCGTCGGAGTACGCGTTGCCGACGCCGGCCAGCACCGTCTGGTCGGTGAGCACCCCCTTGACCTGGCCCTTGCGGCTGCGCATCCGCTCGGTGAAGGTGGCCAGGTCGGCGGCGAACGCGTCGGGGCCGAGCCGGGCCACCCCGGGCACCGCCTGCGGGTCGGTGACCAGGTAGACGGCGAGGCTCTTCTGGGTGCCGGCCTCGGTCAGGTCGAAGCCGGAACCGTCGTCGAGGCGTACCCGCAGCGCGATCGGGCCCTTGCCGGGGCGCAGCGGGGCGGCGGACGGAAACGCCTCCCGGTAGTGCAGCCAGCCCGCCCGGGCCAGGTGGACCACCAGGTGCAGGTCGCCGTCGAGCACCACGTCGAGGAACTTGCCGTGCCGGCGGGCGTCCGTCACGGTCCGCCCGGCGGCGGCGGTCGGCGCCGGGTCGTACGTCTTCAGGGCGCTGATCGCGGCGACCTCCAACCGGTCGACCCGCCGCCCCACCGCGCGCTCACGCAGGTAGTCCGTGAGCGCCTCAACCTCCGGTAGTTCGGGCACCAGCCAACGGTAGCCTTCTTTCCCGTGAGCGCGAGGAATGAGCTTGCGAGTCCCGCAGTCGCGAACGAAAGGCAAGCTGCGTGAGAATCGTGGTGGCGCACAACCGGTACCGGGAGGCTCAGCCCTCCGGTGAGAACACGATCGTCGACGCGGAGATCGCCCAGCTCACCGCAGCCGGGGTGGAGGTGCTGCCGTTCATCCGCAGCTCGGACGAGATCCCGACGATGTCGAAGTCGGCCAAGGCCCTGCTGCCGATCTCGCCGATCTGGGCGCCCCGCGCGCAGGAGGACCTGAGTCGGCTCATCACCGAGCACCGGCCGGACGTGCTGCACCTGCACAACCCGTACCCCCTGATCTCGCCCTGGATCGTGCGGACCGCGCACCGGCACGGCGTGCCGGTGGTGCAGACGGTGCACAACTACCGCCAGGTCTGCTCCTCGGGGCTCTACTTCCGGGACGGGATGATCTGCCAGGACTGCCGGGGCCGGGCCCTGGGCGTGCCGGCGATCGTGCACCGCTGCTACCGGGGCTCGCGGGCGCAGAGCGCCCTGATGGCGACCACGCTGGCCGTGCACCGGGGCACCTGGCGCTCGGTGGACCGCTTCGTCGCGCTCACGTCGGCGGTCGCCGACCACCTGCGCGACTACGGCATCCCCGCCGAGCGGATCGTGGTGAAGCCGAACGGCATCCCCGACCCGGGAACGCCCGCGCCGCTCGGCGACGGCTTCCTCTACATGGCCCGGCTCTCCCCGGAGAAGGGGCTGGACCTGCTGCTGGACGCCTGGCGGCGGCACCCGGACGGGGCGCTCGGCCCGCTGCGCATCGCCGGCGACGGCGAGCTGCGCCCGCTGGCCGAGGCTGCCGCCGCCGAGCGCGCCGACGTGACCTACCTCGGGCCGCTGGACCGCGCCGGGGTGCGCGCCGCGGTCGAGGCCAGCGCGGTGATCATCGCGGCCTCCACCTGGCACGACGTGCTGCCCACCGTGATCATCGAGGCGTTCGCCGCCGGCCGCCCGGTGCTCGGCACCGCGCTCGGCGGCATCCCGTACCTCGTCGGCGCCGACGCGCCCCGGGAGCCGGCCGGCACCGGCCCGGCCGCCGTCGCCACGGCCGCCCCGGGGGAGGGCCGCGTCGCGCTGCCCGCCGGCGTGCAGGCGGGCGAGGCGGGCTGGGTGGTGCCCCCGGAGCCGGCCGCCATGGCCGCCGCCCTGCCGGTGGCCCGGGCGGGGGCCGCGACGCTGGCCCCGGCGGCGCGCGCCCGCTACGAGCGCACGTTCCACCCCGACGTGGTCACCAAGCGCCTCCTTGACGTGTACGCGGGCGTCGCCCGCCGCCACTGACCGACGCCCGCGGGCAGAGCGATCGCCGTGCTGCTGCGGGGTTCGGGGCCTGACCAGAAGCCGCTCCCGCCCTCCGGGAGCCCCGTCCCAATCCTTAGGACCTCCGGAGATCTTGGTAGCTAGCCGCCCCTATAGGGGCCATTGCCTACCAAGATCTCCCGTGGTGTTGGCCGTGGCGTCCGGACTGGCGAACGCGGCGCGGTCCGGCGCGGCTCAAAGTGCCGGTGATCAGCACGAGGGTGATGAATCGGCTACGACATCAGCTCGACAGCGTGCCGCGTGCGGACCCTCGGCTGGCCAGGCACCTTGGCGGATCGTGACGGCTAGGCGCTAGCGGAGGGAGGCGCGGGCGGAGAAGGCGATGCTGGCCAGCAGGAAGCCGCCGTTGACGATCGTGAACGCGACCACCACCCAGAGGACGAGGGCGGGGGCGAAGGCCAGCACCAGGCCGGCGGCGAAGATGACCGCACCGTAGTCGCGGACCAGCTTCACCAGGCGTACGGGCAGCGAGGTCGAGGTGACCATGCTGGCGGCGTTCGGGCCGGCCTGCATCACCGAGGTCACCAGGTTGACCATCCAGGTGCCGGCGAAGACCGCGACCAGCCAGCTCGGCGTCGACGGCTCCTGCGCCACCGCCGTCGCCGACAGGGCGGCGACCAGGGCGATCTGGGCGGCCACGTCGCAGAGCACGTCGACCCGGGCACCTGCGGCGCTGCCCTGCCCCGTCACCCGGGCCAGCTGACCGTCGGCGCAGTCCAGGCAGTACGCCACCTGCCAGCCGACCAGCGCGAGCAGGCCGACCGCCCAGGCCGGCACGTCGCCGGCGGCGACCCGCCCGGCGAGCGCGACCACGGTGATCGAGGTGGCCAGGCCGAGCACCAGGTTGGCGATGGTCAGCGCGGTCGGGCGCAGCCCGAGGCGCTGGGCGACGAGCGCGAAGACCGCGCCCAGCCACTGGCTGATCGATTCGCTGAACAGGCCGCCGCCCCGGTTCACCCGGTGGAAGTCGGCGACGGTGGGACGGGGCTCAGCCAAGGTGGTCGCGGATTGCACCGGCGTAGTCTGCCAGCCGTTCCCGCGTCTCGGTAGGCGACATCGCCAGGTGTTCGAGGATCGTGTAGCGGTCCGGCCGGGTCCGGGGCGCGAACTGCACGGCATCGACGAACTGCTCGTCGGTCAGGCCCAGGTCGCCCGGGGTGGTGGCGAGGCCGTGCCGGTGCAGGCAGTGGGCGAGCCGACCGAATCGGTCGGTGTCCCCGCGCAGGAAGGTGCAGAAGAGGGCGCCGAGCCCCACCTGCTCGCCGTGGGCGGCGGTGCCGGGGTGCAGCCGGTCGATCGCGTGGGAGATCTCGTGGTCGCCGCCGCTGGCGGGGCGCGTCGACCCGCACACCGAGCTGGCGATGCCGCCCATGATCAGCGCCTCGGCCAGCGTGGTGAGGAAGGCGTCGTCGGTGATCTTGCCGGGATGGTTGAGCAGCGCCTCGGCGCCCGTCCTGGCCAAAGTCACCGCGAGCCCGTCAATGGGCTCGCCGCGTACCTCGTGGGCCAGCTCCCAGTCGGCGCAGGCGTTCAGGTTGCTCACCGCGTCGCCGATGCCGGCCTGGGTCTGCCGGTCCGGGCCGTTCTCCACGAAGTCGAGGTCGACGATGACCGCGATCGGGATGTGCACCCCGTAGGAGCCCTTGCCGCCCTCGTGGTCGAGCGAGGCGGTGGGGGAGGCGATGCCGTCGTTCGCCAGGCTCGTCGCCACCGTCACCATCGGGATCCCGTACCGGGTGGCCGCGTACTTGGCGGTGTCGATGGTCTTGCCGCCGCCGATGCCCACCACGGCGTCGTAGTGGCGGCGGCGCAGCCGGTCACCGAGGTCGTTCGCCGCGTCGATGGTGCCGCCGGCGACCGTGAAGACGTCGGCCGCGCCGAGCGACGGCCGGCACAGCTCGACGATCCGTTCACCCTGCCCGGGGCCGACCACGACGGCCACGTCCCCGCCGGCCGAGATCCGCCGGTCGGCCAGCAGCGGCCCGAGGTCGGCCACCGCACCCCGCCGGACCTCGATCACCAGCGGGGTGTTGACCGTACGGGCTAGTAGTGGCACGCGATCTCCCGCGCCCGGGCCAGGTCGGCGTGGTTGTCGACCTCGACCCAGGAGACGTCGCCGATCGGCGCCGCCCGCACCTCGCCACCCCGGTCGGCGAACTCCTGGTAGCCGTCCTCGTAGTAGAGGTTCGGGTCACGTCGCCACGTCGCCTCCAGCGCGTCGGCGAGGGCGTCAGCCACCTGCGGCTCGATCAGCGTCGCGCCGATGTACTCCCCGTACGCCTCACCCGGGTCCATGATCTTGGTGATCCGGGTGAGCTGGCCGGCGGCGTCGAAGGTGGTCTTCATCTCCTCCTCGGCCAGCGGCTTGATGGTGTCGACGGCGAGCAGGATGCCCGGGCCGCGCTCGGCCAGCAGGGTCTTCTCCACGCTCACCGGGTGCACGGTGTCGCCGTTTACCAGCAGCACGCCCCGGGCGAAGTGCTCCCGGGCCAGCCAGAGGGAGTACGCGTTGTTCCACTCCTCGGCCTTGTCGTTGTGCACGAGGGTGAGCGTGACGCCGTACCGCTTCTCCAGGTCGGCCTGGCGGGAGACGACCGCGTCGGCGGCGTAGCCGACCACGATCACGATGTCGGTGAGCCCCACCTCGGCCAGGTTGCGCAGCGCGATGTCCAGGATGGTGGTGTCGCCGTCCACCGGCACCAACGCCTTGGGCAGGGTGTCGGTGTACGGGCGCAGCCGGCGCCCCGCCCCGGCTGCGAGCACCATCCCGATCATTGAGGCGTCCTCCCTCGTACGACTCCCGGTCACCGCTGGAGGATAGCCCCGCGCGGCGGCACCCCTGCGGCCAACCGGGTCAGCCGGGCAGCGCCGCCAGGTCGGCCAGCACCGCCAGCCGCTCCTCGGCGGTCAGCACGGCGTACGGGGCGGCGGCCCGCCGGTCGGTCTCCAGCTCGATGGCGAGCTGCTCGGGGCCGGGCGGCAGGGCGGCGGCGCTCGCCGCGCTGTGCCCGGCGGCCGTCCACGCGGCGGCGTGCGCGTCGGCCCGGTGGTAGCGCATCGTGCCGAGCCGGTTCAGCAGCAGCACGCCGGTCGTGGTGCCGTCCGGCTCGTAGGGCGGCGCCGTCGCGGCGAACGCGGCGCCCGCGTCGGCGCCCTCCTCGTCGGCCAGCACCAGCGCGCACGTGAGTACCCGGCCGAACGCCTCGACCAGCCGCAGCACCCGCTCCTCGTGCCCCGCCCAGAGCTCCTCGGTGACCTCCGCGTGCACCTGCCAGATCTCGGCGAGGAAGGCCAGCCCGCGCTCGGTGGCGGTGAGCCCGCCCTCGGGGCTGCGGTGGATCATCCCGTACGCGACCTGCTTGTCCAGGGCTCGCCGGCACTCGACCGGGTCCCGGTAGCGGGTGACCGCGGCGAAGCCGGCCTCGTCGACCGTCCCGCCCGGCGCCGCGAGGCGGGTGCGGAACTCCAGCAGGAAGCCGGTGGCCGCCGGCCCGCCGTACCGCTGGCTCAGCTCGGCGCCGCCGCCGTCGCGGCCGGCGAGGATGCCGGCGACGAACGCACGGTCCACCGCCGGGGCGACCAGGCCGGCGAACCGGTGCGGCGCCAGCTCGACGGTGTCGTTCACAGACCGATCGAACGCAGGGCGGCGAAGCCTTCGGCCGCGATCCGGCGGATGAGGCCGTCGTTGACGTCGCGGTGCTCGTCGAGCAGGTCCAGCTCGTCGGCGGCGAGCCACCGGAACTCGGTGTGCTTGCCCGCCTCCAGCGTCGGCCGGGCCAGGTCGCCGTCGACCCGGACCAGCCAGTCGCGCTCGACGCGGGCCAGGCCGTCGTCGGCGACGTAGCGGTACTCCCCGACGTGGCCGAGCACGTGCGACACCGTCCAGCCGGTCTCCTCGGTCACCTCCCGGCGCAGCGCGTCCATCCAGTCCTCGCCCGGTTCCAGATGGCCGCCGACGATGTCCCAGCAGTTGGGAAAGATGCGCCGGTGGGGAGACCGTCGCTGGACGAAGAGTCGACCGTCGTCGTCGACGATCAGCGCGCCGGCGCAGCGTAGAGGCTCGGTGGACACGCCACGACAGTAGCGAGCGGTGGCCCCCTCCGGCGACGCCCGGCCTCGTCGCCGGGCGTGGGCGGCCCCGATGGCCGGGCCGGCCGGAACGCCGGCACGCGCGATGGTGTGGCGGGCCGATCGACGGGTAAGGATTCCGTGCGGGCACGGACGGGCCGTGACCCGCGACGGAGGTCCTCATGCGTGGCGCGGATCGGCTGGTCGAGCAGCAGTACGCGATGCTCCTGCGGCGGGACGTGGCCCGGCTGCCGGACCTCTACGCGGCCGACGCCTTCTACTCGATGCCCGGTGTCACGGTGCGTCCGATCGAGTTGCCCGCCCTGCTGCGCACCTGGACCGGGGCTTTCCCGGACCTGTTCGTCGACCCGCTCGGGTCGGTGCAGACGGCCGGCGGCGCTGCCGTCGAGCAGCGGCTGACCGGCACCCACACGGGGGTGCTGCACACCCCGTTCGGCACCGTCGCGCCGACCGGCCGGCTGGTGAGCTGGGACGTGGTCGACGTCGTCCGGGTCCGGCGCGGACGGATCGCGGCCTGGCGGTCCTACTTCGACTGGGGGCAGCTCATCGCGGCGCTCGGCCTGCACGTGGACGGGCTCTCCCGGGAAGCGCAGCACGACCCGCTCGGCCTTCCGGTCTGACCTGTCGCCGACCGGTCGACGCCGGTCACCCGTCCCGGTGGCTCAGGATGCGGACATCGCCGTGCCTTCCGCGCGCACCCCGTCGCCTTCCGTACGCTGAACAGCCATGACCGCCGAGCAGCTGATCTCCTTCGCCCGTGGCGCTCCCTCCCTGGACATCGTCGATGTCGAGGGGCTCAAGGCCGCCGCCGTCCGCGCGTTCGACGCCGACCCCGCCGGGGTGACCGCGTACGGCACCTCCGTCGGCTACCTCCCGCTGCGGAAGTGGATCGCCGAGAAGCACGGGGTCTCCGCCGACCAGGTGCTGATCACCAACGGGTCGTTGCAGGCGGACGCGTTCCTCTTCGACCACCTGGTCCGCCCCGGCGACGCGGTGGTGGTGGAGCGTCCGACATACGACCGGACGCTGCTCAACCTCCAGCGGATGGGCAGCGAGCTGCACGGCGTCTCCATCCAGCCGGACGGGCTCGACACCGCCGAGCTGCGCAAGCTGCTGGAGTCCGGGGTGCGTCCCCGGCTGGCGCACGTCATCCCGAACTACCAGAACCCGGCCGGCGTGACGCTGAGCCTGGAGAAGCGCCGGGAGCTGCTCGACCTCGCTGCCGAGTACGAGTTCACGATCTTCGAGGACGACCCGTACGCCGACATCCGGTTCCGGGGCGAGGCGCTGCCGTCGATGCTCTCGCTGGACACCCGCAACGTGGTGGTGCACGCCTCCAGCTTCACCAAGACGGTCTGCCCGGGCGTACGGGTCGGCTACCTGGTGGGTCCGGCGGACCTGATCGGCGACATCGCGAAGAAGGCGACCAGCCTCTACATCTCGCCGGGCATGGTCTCCGAGGCGATCGTGCACCAGTTCTGCGTCTCCGGCGACATCGAGCGCTCCATCGAGACCGTGCGCGCCGCGCTCGGCGAGCGGGCCCGGGTGCTGGCCGAGTCCCTGCGCCGGCACATCCCGGAGGCCCGGTTCGTGGAGCCGGACGGCGGCTACTTCCTCTGGGTCGAGCTGCCCGAGGACGTCGAGGTCGACAGGCTCGCGCCGGCCGCCGCCGAGCGCGGGGTCGCCGTGGTCAAGGGCAGCGACTTCGTCGTCGACGGCGGGCGGCACGCCCTGCGGCTGGCGTACTCGGCGGTGACCGCCGACCGCATCGACGAGGGCGTGCGGCGCCTGGCGGAGGCCATGGCGGCCGTACGGAGCTGAATTTCTGTCAGATTCCTGACAGTTGGACGATCGTGGCCGCCCCGGGACTCCCGCCGGGGCGGCCGACGGCCCACAATGCTGCGAGCGTCACTCACCACGTGTAGCGGAACTCACCGCCCGGTGCCGGCCCCCGCCGCGCCCGGCGACCGGACCGGGCCAGCCCGACCGGCGGCACGTGGGGCGGCGCGACCAGCACAACCCCCGCCCCCAAAGGGCGC
>NZ_WAAS01000128.1:0-17799 GCF_008806585.1 Micromonospora sp. AMSO12t | reverse complement strand
CGTGGCGATGCGGCGGGCGACCGCCTCGACCTGGGCCGGGGCTGCGCCGACGAAGGCGGTGCGGTCGGCGACGAGGGTGTCGATCTCGGCGCGGGTCAGGCCCAGGCGGCCGTCCTCCGCCAGGCGGTCGAAGAGGTCGTTCTCGGCGGCGCCCTTCTCGCGCATGGCCAGGGCCACCGCGACCGCGTGCTCCTTGATCGCCTCGTGGGCGACCTCGCGCCCGACGCCGCGCCGGACCGCCGCCACCAGGATCTTCGTGGTGGCCAGGAACGGCAGGAAGCGCTCCAGCTCCCGGTTGACGACCGCCGGGTACGCGCCGAACTCGTCCAGCACGGTGAGGAAGGTCTGGAACAGCCCGTCGGCGGCGAAGAACGCGTCCGGCAGGGCGACCCGGCGGACGACCGAGCAGGAGACGTCCCCCTCGTTCCACTGGTCGCCGGCCAGCTCGCCGACCATCGACAGGTAACCCCGGATGATCACGGCGAAGCCGTTGACCCGCTCGCTGGAGCGGGTGTTCATCTTGTGCGGCATCGCGCTGGAACCCACCTGGCCCGGCTTGAAGCCCTCGGTGGCCAACTCCTGGCCGACCATCAGCCGGATGGTGGTCGCCAGCGACGACGGGGCGGCGGCGATCTGGGCGAGCGCGGCGAGCACCGCCAGGTCGATCGAGCGCGGGTAGACCTGGCCGACGCTGTCGAGCACGCGGGAGAACCCGAGGTGCCCGGCCACCCGGCGCTCCAGCTCGGCCACCTTGTCGGCGTCGCCGTCGAAGAGGTCGAGCTGGTCGGCGGCGGTGCCGACGGGGCCCTTGACGCCCCGCAGCGGGTACCAGTTGATCAGGTCGTCGAGCCGCTCGTACGCGATGAGCAGCTCCTCCGCGGCCGACGCGAAGCGCTTGCCCAGCGTGGTGGCCTGCGCCGCGACGTTGTGTGAGCGGCCGGTCATGACCAGGTCGGAGTGCTCGACGGCGAGCCGGGACAGCCGGGCCAGGGTGGCGACCACCCGGTCCCGGATCAGCTCCAGCGAACGGCGTACCTGGAGCTGCTCGACGTTCTCCGTGAGGTCACGGGAGGTCATCCCCTTGTGCACGTGCTCGTGCCCGGCGAGCGCGCTGAACTCCTCGATCCGGGCCTTCACGTCGTGCCGGGTGACCCGCTCCCGCTCGGCGATCGAGGCCAGGTCGACCTGGTCGAGCACCCCCTCGTACGCCTCGACCACGCCGTCGGGCACGGGGATGCCGAGGTCCCGCTGGGCCCGGAGCACGGCGAGCCAGAGCCGCCGCTCCATCCTGATCTTCTCCTCCGGCGACCAGAGGGCGACCAGTTCGGGCGAGGCGTACCGGTTGGCGAGCACGTTCGGGATCGTCGTCACGGCGCTCATTCTCCCGGACCCGCCCGCACCGCATCGGCAGGGTTGCCGGCTGGCTATGGTGATCACCCTGCTGAGCCGACTGACGGGAATGAGGAAGAGTGTCCAGACTAACCGGCAGGGTCGCCCTGGTCACCGGTGGTAGCCGCGGTATCGGCGCCGCCGTCGTACGCCGGCTGGCCGAGGACGGAGCCCACGTCGCGTTCACCTACCGCAGCGCGGAGGAGAGCGCGAAGGCCGTCGTCGCCGACATCACGTCGTACGGCCGCACCGGCCTGGCGATCCGCGCCGACAGCACCGACGGTACGGCGATCGTCGACGCGGTCGAGCGGACCGTCGCCGAACTGGGGCGGCTGGACATTCTGGTCAACAACGCCGGGGTGTTCTCGTCCGGGCCGATCGGACAGGTCGGCCTCGACGATCTCGACCGGGCCATCGCCGTCAACGTGCGCGGGGTGTACCTCGCCACCCAGGCGGCGGTACGCCACCTGCGCGACGGCGGGCGGATCGTCAACATCGGCAGCAGCTTCGCCAGCCGCGTACCGGCTCCCGGGGTGAGCGTCTATGCCATGACCAAGACCGCCGTCAACGGCCTGACCAGGGCGCTCGCCCGCGAACTCGGCCCGCGCGGGATCACCGTCAACCTGGTCCTGCCCGGTTCCACCGACACCGACATGAACCGCGCGGACAGCGCCGGCGCGGACGCCCAGCGGTCACACATCGCCCTCGGCCGCTACGGCACGCCGGAGGACGTGGCGGCGACGGTCAGCCACCTGGTGGGCGAGGGCGGCCGGCACATCACCGGCGCGTCGATCGCCATCGACGGCGGCGCCACCGCCTGACCCGGCGGGCGGATGCGAGACCCGGGCGAACGGCGCGCACTTGCCCGTCCGCCGGTCCGGCCGGGTCGAGGCCACGGCGCAGCCTCGACCCGGAAGACGGCGCGCGTCCCGCGCGGGCCCGGGTCACCAGGCGGGGCGGGCGGCCGGGTCGAGGGCGAGGTCCCGGAGCTGCTCCGGGGTGAGCACGAACCGCCCGTCACGGCTGTGCAGCGAGAACCTGATCCAGGTGCCGTCGGGGTGCAGGACGTCGACCCGCCGGATATGGATCACGTCGCCGCCCCCGACGCGCTCGGTCTCCCGGACGCGCGCGGTCTCCCGGACGCGCGCGCCGTCCGGCCCCGCCGACAGGCCGCACGAGTCGAAGGTCTGCTTGCCGCAGTCCATGACGTCGCGGTTCATGCCCGGCTGCGGCTCGGCCAACGCCAGGGCCGACAACTCGTTGCTGAACGCGCCGGTGGGGTCGACCGGGTAGGCGTGCACCGAGAAACCGACGTTGCGGTAGTCCTCGTACGCGCCCCCGACCGGCGCGTCGCCGGCCGGTGCCGTCGGGAGTACGTCGCGACTCACCGCGGTCAGCGGCACCCACCGGACTCCGGGCGCCCGCGCGACGAAGGCCACCGCCACCCCGCCCTGGTAGCGCTCGGCCGCCTCCGTGAGCAGCAACTGGTTGCTCTTGCTGTGCGGGGGCCGCGAGGCGGTTGCCGAGGCCGCCGGCTGCATGTCCGGACGGTCGACCACCAGGCCCGCGCCCAGCACCAGCGCGAGGACCCCGCCGGCCGCCGAGGCGTACGCCCCGAGCCGGCGGGTGCGGACCAGCCGGCGCTGTCGCAGGATCAACCCGTCCAGGTCGATCGAGGAGGGCGGCGCGTCGCCGATCGCCGCGTCGAAGATCTCCCGGTACGTCACGCGAACCTCCCTGTGCTCAGGGCCGGCTGGTCAGCGGCCAGCAGGCGTAGCGATTCCAGTGCTCTGGCGGCCTGGCTCTTCACCGTGCCGGTGGTGATGCCGAGGATCTGCGCGGTCTCCTCCACGGAGAGGTCGCAGTAGTAGCGCAGCACCAGCACGGCGCGCCGCCGCTCGGGCAGCTTCCCGAGCAGGTCGAGGAGCAGCTCCCGGTCGGCCAGGTCGGGCTCGGTGTCCGGCGCGGCGTCGTCGGGGACCTCGTCGGTGCTGCGTTCACGCCGCCACGGCCGCCGTCGCTCGTCCAGCCAGGCGCGCGTGAGCACCTGCCGGACGTACGCGTCGACGTTCTCCGCCGCGCGGACCCGAGTCCAGGCCCGGTAGAGCTTGCCCAGGGTGATGGAGACGAGGTCGTCGGCGGTGTGCCAGTCCCGGCAGAGCAGGTACGCCGTGCGGCGCAGATGCTCCAGCCGGGCCTCGACGAACTGCCGGTACTCGTCCTCGTCGGCCGACTTCACGCGTTCCGCCTTCGTCGCCTCATGCCCAGGGGACGGAGCGCGGGGCCGGGCGGGTTGCCCGGCTCAGCGTTTGCGGGGCAGGTTGCCGGCTCAGCGCTCCAGGATCGCGGTCACGCCCTGGCCGCCGGCGGCGCAGATGGAGATCAGGCCCCGGCCGCTGCCCTTGTCGGCGAGCAGCTTCGCCAGGGTCGCCACGATCCGGCCGC
Organism: Micromonospora sp. AMSO12t; assembly: GCF_008806585.1. Lineage (NCBI taxonomy): Bacteria > Bacillati > Actinomycetota > Actinomycetes > Micromonosporales > Micromonosporaceae > Micromonospora > Micromonospora sp. AMSO12t. The sequence continues at coordinate 13,965 of NZ_WAAS01000128.1, read as the reverse complement.
CGGTGGCCGCGAACGGGTGCCCGGCCGCCAGCGACGAGCCGTTGACGTTCAGCTTCTCCCGGTCGATGGCGCCGAGCGGGGCGTCCAGTCCCAGCCGGTCCTTGCAGAACTCCGGGGACTCCCAGGCGGCGAGGGTCGCCAGCACCTGCGAGGCGAACGCCTCGTGGATCTCGTAGAAGTCGAAGTCCTGGAGGGTCAGCCCGGCCCGGGTCAGCATCCGCGGCACCGCGTACGCGGGGGCCATCAGCAGCCCCTCGTCGCCATGCACGAAGTCGACGGCGGCGGTCTCCGACCAGGAGAACCACGCCAGCACGGGCAGGCTGTGCGCGCGGGCCCACTCCTCGCTGGCCAGCAGCACCGTCGAGGCGCCGTCGGTCAGCGGTGACGAGTTGCCGGCCGTCATGGTCGCCGCCTCGGCGTCGGGCCCCTTCGCGCCGAAGACCGGCTTCAGGGCGCCGAGCCGCTCCAGACTGGTGTCGGGGCGCAGGTTCGCGTCCCGGGTCAGCCCGAGGTACGGCGTCAGCAGGTCGTCGAAGAACCCCCGGTCGTACGCGGCGGCGAGCCGCTGGTGCGAGCGCAGCGCCAGCTCGTCCTGCGCCTGCCGGTCGATCTGCCAGCGCAGTGCCGTGCGGGCGGCGTGCTCCCCCATCGACAGCCCGGTACGCGGCTCCGCGTTGCGCGGGATCTCCGGCTTGAACGGCTGGGTGGGGCGCAGCTTCGCGGCGATCCTCAGCCGCTCGCCGAGGGTGCGGGCGCTGTTGAGCCGGAGCAGCGTGCGGCGCATCTCCTCGTTGACGGCGAGCGGCGCGTCGGAGGTGGTGTCCACGCCGCCGGCGATGCCGACGTCGATCTGCCCGAGGGCGATCTTGTTGGCGACCAGGATGGCCGCCTCCAGCCCGGTGCCGCAGGCCTGCTGGATGTCGTACGCGGGGGTGTGCGGGTCGAGCTTCGAGCCGAGCACCACCTCGCGGGTCAGGTTGAAGTCCTTCGCGTGCTTGAGCACCGCGCCGGCCACCACCTCGCCGACGCGCTGGCCGGCCAGGCCGAACCGGGCGACGAGCCCGTCCAGCGCGGCGCCCAGCATGTCGGCGTTCGACGCGCTGGCGTACCGCGAGTTGGACCGCGCGAAGGGGATGCGGTTGCCGCCGATGACCGCCACCCGCCGGATGCTCTGCACGATCCCGCCTCCTCGAAAGACTTGCCCTCAACCTACTCGCCAGTAGGCTACGCCTATGACCGACAGGTACGCGAGCTTCGTCCGATCGGGGGCCGGCCGCACGCTGGTCAAGCGCCTCGGGCTGCCCGACCCGCCGCGACTGCGCCGGCACACCCCCGGCGATCCCATCGTGCCCGGCCCCGTCCTGCTGGGCGCCGCGACCGGCGGCCGGCTCGCCGAGCGGGCCGGCAAGATCCTGACCGCCGCCGGGGTCGAGCTGCGCGATCCCGGCGCCGTGGACTCCACCGAGCGCTTCGCCGCCCTGGTGTACGACGCCACCGGCATCACCGACTCCACCGAGCTGCGCCAGCTGTACGACTTCTTCCACCCGCGCGCCCGGTCGGTGCTGCCCAGCGGTCGGGTCGTCGTGCTCGGCACCCCGCCCGACGAGTGCGGCTCCCCCCGGGAGGCGACCGCCCAGCGGGCCCTGGAGGGGCTGACCCGCAGCATCGGCAAGGAGTTCGGCCGGGGCGTCACCGCCCAGCTCGTCCACGTGACGAAGGACCCGGACGCCGGCACCTGGACCAGCGTGGAGGCGACCCTGCGGTTCCTGCTCTCGGGCCGGTCCGCGTACGTCTCCGGGCAGGTGGTCCGGGTCGGCGCCGGCACGGCCGGGGCGCCGGCCGACTGGGACCGCCCGCTGGACGGGCAGGTCGTCCTGGTCACCGGGGCGGCCCGGGGCATCGGCGCGGCGCTGGCCCGGGTGCTGGCCCGCGACGGCGCCCGGGTCGTCGCGCTGGACATTCCGGCGGCCGGGGACGAGCTGGCGGCGGTCGCCAACGAGATCGGCGGCACCGCCGTCCAGCTCGACCTGACCGCCCCCGACGCCCCGCAGCGGCTCGCCGAGCACCTGGCCGAGCGGCACGGGCGGGTCGACGTGGTCGTGCACAACGCCGGGATCACCCGCGACAAGACCCTCGGCCGGATGGACGCCGACCGGTGGGACTCGGTGCTCGACGTCAACCTCTCCAGCCAGGAGCGGATCAACGACGTGCTGCTGGAGCGGGAGCTGATCCCGGCCGGCGGCCGGATCGTCTCGGTCTCCTCGATCGCCGGCATCGCCGGCAACCGGGGCCAGACCAACTACGCCACCAGCAAGGCGGGCGTGATCGGGCTGGTCGAGTCGCTCGCCCCGGCGCTGCGTGAACGGCAGATCAGCGTCAACGCGGTCGCCCCCGGTTTCATCGAGACCCGGCTGACCGCGCGCATCCCGCTGGTGATCCGCGAGGCGGGCCGGCGGATGAACAGCCTGTCCCAGGGCGGGCTGCCGGTGGACGTCGCCGAGACCATCGGCTGGCTGGCGTGGCCGGCCTCCGGCGCGGTCAGCGGCAACGTCGTCCGGGTCTGCGGCCAGAGCCTGCTGGGGGCGTGATGGCGAGGAGAGGACAACCGGCGCCGGAGCCGGACGACCTGTCGGTGCACGAGCTGATCGACGGCCCGACCGAGATCCTGTCGCAGGACACCCTGGACGCGATCCGCGGGCCGGCGGCGTCCGGCCACGACCTGAGCCTCGAAGAGACGCACGACCTCTCCGCCTCCGCCGCCGAGGCGACGCGGGACCTCTCGGGCGGGGGCCCGGCCGTGACGGGTGCCCGGGAGCGCGTCGAGCTGCCCCGGATGCCGGCGGCCGGGGCGCTCTACCGGCGGGCGCTGCTCGGCGCGCTGCCCGGCCTCGGCGGTGGGCGGCGGTCGGCGGGCCTCCCGGCGGTCGAGCTGGCCGTCGGCGGGATCGCCGTCGACCGGACGCACCTCGCCGACTACGACCGGGTCTGCGGGTTCCGGCTCACCGACCGGCTGCCCGCGACGTTCCCGCACGTCATGGGCTTCCCACTGGCGCTGCGGCTGATGACCGCGCCGGAGTTTCCCATCCCGCTGACCGGCGTGGTGCACGTCGGCAACCGGATCACCGTGCACCGCCCGGTCACCGCCGACGAGACCCTCGACTTCCGCGCGTACGCCGAGAACCTGCGCCCGCACGACCGGGGGCGGCAGGTCGACGTGGTGCTGGTCGGCTCGGTCGACGGGGCGGAGGTCTGGCGCGGCGTCTCGACGTACCTCGGCAGGGAGGGCAAGCGGGGCGGCGGCGGGCGGCGCGAGCAGGCCGGGCGGCCCACGACGCCGGCCGGCTCTGCCCGCTGGCGGGTCGATCCCCGCGTCGGTACGGACTACGCGCGGGTCTCCGGCGACCACAACCCGATCCACACCTCCCGCCTCGGCGCGCGGCTGTTCGGCTTCCCCCGGCCGATCGCGCACGGGATGTGGAGCAAGGCCCGTTGCCTGGCCGCGCTGGAGAACCGCCTGCCGGACGCCTACACGGTCGAGGTGGCCTTCAAGCTGCCCGTGCCGCTGCCGAGCACGGTGAGCTTCGGCCTGCTGCCGGACGGTGGGTTCGCCCTGCACGACTCGCGCGGCCGACCGCACCTGGCGGGCCTCGTGCGCTGAGGCGCCCCCGCCGGAGCTGAGTACGCCCCTGCCGAATCCCGTCCCGGACTTGGCAGGGGCGTTCTCGTGCGCTAGGTTCTTCTCAGGTAGAGATGTTCTCAGAATGAGAGAGACATGGTTGACGAGCAGGACTTCCTGGCCGCGTACGACCCCGGGGCCTACCCGTCGGTCGCCGTGACCGTCGACGTGGTGGCGCTGACCATCCGGGACGGCGCGCTGCACCTGCTGCTGATCCGGCGCGGCCAGCCGCCCTTCGAGGGGCGGTGGGCGCTGCCCGGCGGCTTCGTCCGCCCCGACGAGGACCTCACCGCCGGCGCCCGACGGGAGCTGGCCGAGGAGACCGGGCTCGGCGGCGAGGGACTGCGCCGCGTACACCTGGAGCAGTTGGGCAGCTACGGCACCCCCGACCGCGACCCGCGCATGCGCGTCGTCTCGGTCGCCCACCTCGCGTTCGCCCCCGACCTGCCCGACCCGGCCGCCGGCACCGACGCCGACGAGGCCGGCTGGCTGCCGGTGACCGCGCTGGCCAACCGGCAGCTCGCCTTCGACCACGGCCGGATCATCGAAGACGCGCTGGAGCGGGCCCGGTCCAAGCTGGAATACACCCCGCTCGCCACGCGCTTCCTCGCCGGCGAGTTCACGATCAGCGAGCTGCGCGCCGTCTACGAGACGGTCTGGGGCCACCCGCTGCACGCCGGCAACTTCCACCGCAAGGTGCTCTCGGTGCCGGGCTTCGTCGAGAGCACCGGCACCAGCACCGAGCGCGGCGGCGCCCGGGGCGGCCCCCGCGCCAAGCTCTACCGGGCCGGCGACGCCCGGCTGCTGCACCCGGCGCTGCTGCGCCCCGCCCGGGAGGAGACGGTCCGATGAGGACCGCCGAAGCCGTCCGCCTGGTCGCGGCGGCCCGCACCGACGCCGACCTGTTCGGCACGGACCAGCCGGCCCGGCGCTACCGCGAGCTGGTCGCGGCCCTGCACCCCGACCGCCTGCAGGCCGACCCGGCGGTACGCGCCGAGGCCACCGACGCGTTCGTCCAGGTCACCACCCGCTGGCGGGCCCGGCAGGTCACCATCCTCGGCGACTACCGACTCGGCACGCCGGCCTACTCGGGCCACTTGGCCGACCTCTACGACGTCGGAGCCGACCGGCTGCTCAAGCTGCCCCGGCGACCCGCCGACAACGACCTGATGGCCCGCGAGGCGCACGCCCTGCGCACCATCGCCGAGCGCGGCGACCCGCGCTACCTGCCGTACGTGCCCCGGCTGGTCGAGGACTTCCGGCACCTCGACGCCGCGACCGGCGCCGAACGGCGGATCAACGTGCTCGCCACCGCGCCCGGTTTGCACGACCTCACCGAGGTCCGGCGCGCGTACCCGGACGGGCTCGACGCCCGCGACGTGGCCTGGATGTGGCGCCGGCTGCTGGTGGCGCTCGGCCTGGCCCACGGGGCGGGCATCGTGCACGGCGCGGTCCTGCCGCCGCACGTGCTGATCGAGCCGGACGGGCACGGCGTGGTGCTTGTCGACTGGTGCTTCTCCGCCCCCGTCGGCGGCACTGTCCCCGCGCTGGTGCCCGGCTACGACGCGAACTGGTACCCCGACGAGATCCCCCGCAAGCGGCCCTGCGGGCCGGGCACCGACATCGCCATGGCCAGCGGATGCATGAGCTGGCTGATGGGGCCGCGCGCGCCCCGCGAGCTGGACGCCTTCGCGCGGGGCTGCCGCCAGCGGGCCCTGGACGCCCGGCCCGACGACGCGTGGCGGCTGCTGCGCGAACTGGACGAGGTGCTGGACCGGCTCTACGGGCCACGCACCTTCCGACCCTTCACCCTCAACCCGTAAGGAGCTGTCATGGGCAGTGGAATGTGGTCCACCGACGTGTACGACGCCGCCGACCGCTACCGCCGGAAGACCGGCAAGAGCGCGTTCTCCTACAGCGACAGCGGGGCGCGCAAGGTGCACCCCGCCCTCGACCCCCGCGACACGACGCGCGAGAGCCGCGACTCCGACGAGCACCCCCGGTCGACGCCCATCGCGGTGCTCTTCGACGTCACCGGCTCGATGCGCAACGTGCCGCGCGTCCTGCAGACCAAGCTGCCGCAGCTGCTCGGGCTGCTGCAACGGCAGGGCTACGCCAGCGACCCGCAGATCATGTTCGGCGCGATCGGCGACGCCACCTGCGACCGGGTGCCGTTGCAGGTCGGCCAGTTCGAGTCGGACAACCGGATGGACGACGACCTCGGCCGGATCGTGCTGGAGGGCGGCGGCGGCGGGCAGATGACCGAGTCGTACGAGCTGGCCATGTACTTCATGGCCCGGCACACCGTGACCGACTCCTGGGAGAAGCGTGGCCGGCGCGGCTACCTGTTCATCATCGGCGACGAACTGGCGTACCCGCAGGTGAAGGCCCGGGAGGTGGCCGGCGTCGTCGGCGACGACCTGCGCGAGGACGTGCCGCTGCGGCAGATCGTCGACGAGCTGACCCGCCGCTGGGACACCTACTACCTGCTCCCCGCCGGCAGCCACTACTCCGGCAACGCCAAGGTGCTCGACTTCTGGCGGGACCTGCTCGGGCAGAACGCCGTCGTGCTGGACGACCTCGACGCGGTCTGCGAGACGATCGCGCTCACCGTCGGGCTCGGCGAGCAGGCCATCGACCTGGACGAGGGCCTGCGCGACCTCGACCGGGCCGGCTCGGGCGCCAGCGGCACCGTGTCGAAGGCGCTGGCCCGCCTGCGCGGGGGGCGGCGCGCCGAGGTGTCGACGCTGCCCGCGTTCCGCGACACCGGCGGCGAGGTGACCCGGCTGTGAACCACGTGACGGCGGTCGGCGGCGGCTGCGGCGGCTCCGGCTGCGGCTGCCGCTGCGGCGGCGGGGAGGTCCGGTGAGCAGGCACGTCGCGGTGGTGGACCTCGGCTACGGCGACGCCGGCAAGGGCACGGTCGTGGACTGGCTCTGCGCCACCCGGCCCGTGCACACGGTGGTCCGCTTCAACGGGGGCGCGCAGGCGGCGCACAACGTCGTGCTGCGCGACGGCCGGCACCACACGTTCGCGCAGTTCGGCGCCGGCACGTTCCGCCCCGGCGTCCGTACGCACCTGTCGCGGCACGTGGTGGTGGACCCGCTGGCGCTGGCCGCCGAGGCCGACCACCTCGCCTCGGTCGGGGTGCCCGACGCGCTCGACCGGCTGACCGTCGACGGGGAGGCGCTGCTCGCCACCCCGTACCACCGGGCCGCGAACCGGGCCCGGGAGATCGCCCGGGGAGCCGACCGGCACGGCTCCTGCGGGCTGGGCGTGGGCGAGACCGTCGCGTACGGTCTCGCCCACCCCGACGAGGCGCCCCGGGTGGCCGACTGCGCCGACCCGGCGCTGCTGCGGCGGCGGCTGACCGCCCTGCGGGACCGGTTGACCGCCGAGCTCGGCCCGCTGGACGCGCCGCCCGTCGCCGACTGCCTGCCCGCGTTCACCGGCTTCGCCGGGCGGGTCGCGATCGTCGACCGGAGCTGGCTGACCGGGGCGCTGCGGGCCGGCACCTGCGTCTTCGAGGGCGCGCAGGGGGTGCTGCTCGACGAGTGGCACGGCTTCCACCCGTACACGACGTGGAGCACCACCACCTTCGCCAACGTGGACGGCCTGCTCGCCGAGGCGGGCCAGCCCGGCGACGTCACCCGGATCGGGGTGCTGCGCGTGGTCACCACCCGGCACGGGCCCGGCCCGCTGGTGACGGAGGACCCGGCCCTGCCGCTGGCCGACCCGCACAACCCGACGAACCCGTGGCAGGGCCGGTTCCGGTTCGGCCACTTCGACGCGGTCGCCCACCGGTACGCCCTCGCCGCGGCCGGCGGGGTCGACGGCCTGGCGCTCACCCACCTCGACCTCGCCGGTCCCGGGCTGCGGCTCTGCCGCCGCTACGACAGCATCGACCGGCTCACCCCGGGCCCGCCCGGCGACCTGGACCGGCAGGCCGCGCTCACCGCCAGCCTGCTGCGCGCCCGCCCCGTGTACGACGACGCCCCGCCGCCCGACTGGACGGCGGCGGTGCGGGAGGAGCTGGGCGCGCCCGTGGTGCTGACCTCCCTGGGACCCACCGCCGACGACAAGACCCCGCACGGCCCGCTGCTCGCCCCGCGCCCCCTCGCGCCGGCCGGAACGCCCGCCGAGGCGTCGGTGTGACGCCGGGCCGCGCCGGAGTCCCGAGCGGGTCGATCCGGCGACTCGACCACCGGGCGGGTCGCACCCGGCGAGCATGGGAGGCATGGAGTCCGTGCTCGACCTGCTCCGGCAGCTGGTCGCCTCACCGTGGGTGTACCTGCTGATCTTCGGGCTCACCGCGGTCGACGCGTTCTTCCCCGCCGTACCCGGCGAGACGGCCGTGATCACCGCCGCGGTGCTCGCCACGGGCGGCAACCCCGACCTGGGGTGGGTGATCGTCGCCGCCGCGCTCGGCGCGTGCGTCGGCGACCACGTCTCGTACGCCATCGGGCGCGGCGGCGGCGCGAGCCGGCTCGCGCGCTTCCCGGCGGACAGCCGGCGCCGGGCCAGCTCCGAGTGGGCCCGTCGGGCGGTGCACCAGCGCGGCGGGCTGATCCTGACCACGTCCCGGTACGTCCCCGGTGGCCGGACGGCGGTCACCCTCACCATGGGCGCGGTCCGCTACCCGCTCCGGTCGTTCCTGCTCTTCGACGCCATCGCGGCGGTGAGCTGGGCGCTCTACTGCACCCTGCTCGGCTACTTCGGCGGGCTGGCCTTCGAACGCGACCCGGTCAAGGGCATCCTCGCCGGCGTGGGCCTCTCGCTGGCGATCACCCTGCTGCTGGAGTCCGCCCGCTGGCTGTACCACCGCCGGCGCCGCGCCACATCCCACCGCTGAACGCGCGACCGTGGAGCCGCCGCCGCTCAGCCGGGGGTGACCCGTGGGTGCCAGGTGACGCCGTGCAGGAGTTGACCGGCACCGAGCCAGGCGACGTTCATCATCCGGGTGGCGGTCTTCTCCGGGTCGGCCTCCGGGTGGTCGGCGAGCCAGTCCGCCAGCGACTCGGTCGCCCCCACCAGGGCGTACGCGACGACCTCCAGGTCGGTCTCGCCCACCTCGCGGCCCTCGGCGCGCAGCGCGTGGTCGAGCATCCCGGCGACCACCTCGACCAGCCGGGCCCGCATGCCGGCCAGCTCGCCGGCGAAGGGCTGCTCGCCCCGGGCCTGCCGGTAGAGCACCGCCCATCCGTCGCGGTGCGCCCCGACGAAGCCGAAGAAGGCGCGAAGCCCGCGCCAGAGCCGCTCGTCGGCAGGCAGCTCGGGGGCGGCCGCCCCGGCGATGGCCTGCATCATCCGGGTGCCCTCCCGGTGCAGGCAGGCGACGAAGAGTTCTTCCTTCGTGCCGAGGTACGCGTAGACCATGGGCTTGGAGATGCCGGCGTCCTCGGCGATCTCGTCCATGCTGGCCGCGTGGAAGCCCCTGCGTGAGAACACTTTCACGGCCGCGTCGAGCATCTGCTGCTCGCGTACGGCGCGGGGGAGGCGCTTGAAGGTGGGTGGGGTGGACACCTTGCGAGCATACCTACTCGCCCGTAAGGTTACGCACGAGTAGCCAATACCCGGAAGGTGCAGCCCCATGACTGACTTCGACCCGGCCAACTTCGCGAACGTCGGCCCCAAGGAGTTCGCCCAGCTGGTCAAGTCCACCCCGGACGACAAGATCGCCGAGGTGATGTCCGGCGACCTGCGCGGCAAGATCCTCGGCGAGGTCTTCGGCCGGATGCCGCAGCTCTTCCGCGCCGACCGGGCCGGCTCGACCAACGCGGTCATCCACTGGAACATCACCGGCCGTCCTGACGGGGGCACCGACACCTACGAGGTGGTCGTCGCCGACGGCGCCTGCACCGTCAACGAGACCCCGCAGCACGACCCGAAGCTCAGCCTCACGATGGGCCCGGTCGAGTTCCTGAAGATCGTCTCCGGTGGCGCGAACCCCGTCATGATGTTCATGACCGGCAAGCTCAAGGCCAAGGGCGACCTGGGCCTGGCCGCCAACATCGCCAACCTGTTCGACATCCCCAAGGCCTGACATGGCCGAGTTCTCGCTAGACCTGAACGAGGAACAGCGGGATCTGCGCGACTGGGTGCACGGCTTCGCCGCCGAGGTCGTGCGCCCGGCCGCGGCCGAGTGGGACGCCCGGGAGGAGACCCCCTGGCCGATCATCCAGGAGGCGGCGAAGGTCGGCCTCTACGGCTTCGAGTTCCTCGCCACCTGCTGGGCCGACCCCACCGGCCTCTCCCTCCCGATCGCCAGCGAGGAACTCTTCTGGGGCGACGCCGGCATCGGGCTGGGCATCTTCGGCACCTCCCTCGCGGTGGCCGCGATCTACGGCGCCGGCACCCCCGACCAGATGGTCGAATGGGTGCCGCAGTGCTTCGGCACCGTCGACGAGCCGGCCGTCGCCGCGTTCTGCACCACCGAGCCCGAGGCCGGCTCCGACGTCGGCGCGATGCGCACCCGGGCCGTCTACGACGAGGCGAGCGACGAGTGGGTGCTCAGCGGGCAGAAGGCGTACGCCACGAACGGCGGGATCGCCGGGGTGCACGTGGTCACCGCCTCGGTCGACCCGACGCTCGGCTCCCGCGGGCAGGCGGCGTTCGTCGTACCGCCGGGCACCGCCGGCCTGGCCGCGACCCGCAAGCTGCGCAAGCTGGGCCTGCGCGCGTCGCACACCGCCGACGTCTTCCTCGACGACGTACGCGTGCCGGGGCGCTGCCTGCTCGGCGGCCGGGAGGCCCTGCTCGAACGGCTCGACCGGGCCCGCTCCGGCAAGCGCGTCTCGGGCCAGGCCGCGATGCGCACCTTCGAGCTCTCCCGACCCACCGTCGGCGCGCAGGCGCTGGGCGTGGCCCGGGCCGCCTACGAGTACGCCCTGGACTACGCGAAGGAGCGGGTCCAGTTCGGCCGCCCGATCATCGAGAACCAGGCGGTCGCGTTCGCGCTGGCCGACATGAAGATGGAGATCGACGCCGCCCGGCTGCTGGTCTGGCGGGCCTCCTGGATGGGCCGCAACAACCGGCCCTTCACGGCCGGCGAGGGCTCGATGTCCAAGCTGAAGGCCGGTGAGGTGGCCGTCTCCGTCACCGACAGGGCCGTGCAACTGCTCGGCGGGGCCGGCTTCCTGCGGGACCACCCGGTCGAGCGCTGGTACCGGGACGCCAAGATCTACACCATCTTCGAGGGCACCTCCGAGATCCAGCGGCTGGTCATCTCCCGGGCCATCTCCGGCGTCCAGATCCGCTGACCGACCGCCGGCGCCGTCGCCGTCCAGGGGGCCGCACCAGGCCCGGACGTCCGCCGCGCCCGTACCGCTGCGCGCTCGATCTCCAGATCGCCCGCGTGGGGCCCCCGGCCCGGGGGCCCCACGCGCACCGCACGAGGAGGCCGCGTCATGGACCTGCCGTTCGTCGTCGCCACCCTGACCCGACGCGGGCTGCTCGCCCCCGGCCGGCCGATCCGCGTCGCCTCGCAGCTCCAGGCGCTGCGCAGGTGGGGCTGGAACATCGCCGGCGAGCTGCGCCAGGCCGCCGCCCGCGACCCCGACCGGGCGGCCGTCGTCGACGAGCAGGGCACCGGCCTGACGTACGCCGAGCTGCTCGACCGGTCGGAGCAGCTGGCCCGGGGAATGCGGACGGCGCTCGGGGTGCGCCCCGGGGACCGGGTCGGCGTGCTCTGCCGCAACCACCACGGCCTGGTCGAGACGATCGTGGCCGCCACCCTGCTCGGCGGGGACGCGGTGCTGGTCAACACCGGGCTCTCCGCCGGGCAGCTCGCCACCGTCGCGCAGGAGCAGCGGCTGCGGGTGCTGGCGCACGACGCCGAGTTCGCCGACCGGGTCGCCAACCTCCCCGCCGAGGTGCAGCGGCTCGACGAGCGCGCCCGGGAGGCGCTCGTCGTCGGCGCGGTCCCCGGCGAGCTGCGTCCCCCCGAGCGCGACGGCCGGATCATCGTGCTCACCTCCGGCACCACCGGCGTCCCCAAGGGCGCCCGGCGCCCCACCCCGAACGGGTTCGGTCCGCTGGTCTCCATCATCGACCGGATCCCGCTGCACGCCCAGGACACCGTCATGATCGCCGCGCCGCTCTTCCACACCTGGGGGTACGCGGCCCTCCAGGTCTGCTTCGCCCTGCGGGCCACGGTCGTGCTGCACCGCCGGTTCGACCCGGCCGCCACGCTGGCCGCCCTCGTGGCGCAGCGCTGCGACGCGCTCTTCGCCGTGCCGGTGATGCTGCAACGGCTGCTGGAGGTGCCGCCGCCGGACCCCCGTCCCCCGCTGAAGGTGGTCGCGGCCAGCGGTTCCGCGCTGCCGGGCGGCCTCGCCCTGCGGTTCATGGACGTCTACGGCGACGTGCTGCACAACCTCTACGGCTCCACCGAGGTCTCGTGGGCGTCCATCGCCGGCCCCGCCGACCTGCGCACGGCTCCGACCACCGCCGGCCGCCCGCCGCACGGCACCCGGCTGGAGATCCTCGACGCGGCCGGCGAGCCGGTGCCGGCCGGGCAGGTCGGCCGGATCTTCGTCGGCAACGAGATGCTCTTCGAGGGCTACACCTCCGGGGCCGTCCGGGAGCACCGCGACGGCCTGCTCGACACCGGCGACCTGGGGCGGCTCGACGCCGACGGGCTGCTCTTCGTCGACGGCCGGGCCGACGACATGATCGTCTCCGGCGGGGAGAACGTCTTCCCGGCCGAGGTGGAGGACCTGATCGCCCGGCTGCCGCAGGTACGCGAGGCCGCCGTGATCGGCGTACCGGACCAGGAGTACGGCCAGCGTCTCGCCGCGTTCCTCGCCCTGCACCCCGGCGAGACGCTCGATCCGGAGGCGGTCCGCGAATACGTCCGGCACTACCTGGCCCGGTTCTCCGTACCCCGGGACGTGGTCTTCGTGAAGTACCTGCCCCGCAACGCCACGGGCAAGGTGCTGGCCCGCGAGCTGCGCCGCTACCACGGCTGACCGTTCCCCGCCCGTTACTGCCCGGATGCCCGGCCGCCCCTAGGCTGACGGCACCATGATCGGCTCCGGACCACGCCGCCGTGCCCGTCACCGCCACCATCCCCGTCACCGCCAGCCGGGACCACGGATGGCACCGCTGCTGCTGGTCGAAGCGGCGACCCTGCTCTCCAACACCGGCAACGGGGTGGCCAACGTCGCCCTGCCCTGGCTGGTGCTGGAACGTACCGGCAGCGCCACCGCGGCCGGCGTGGTCGCGGCGGCCGCCGCGCTGCCGATGCTGCTGTCCGGCCTCGTCTCCGGCACCATCGTGGACCTGCTCGGCCGGCGGCGTACGGCGCTGGTCTCCGACACGCTCTCCGCCGCCTCGGTCGCCGCGATCCCCGTGGTCGACGCCCTGCTCGGGCTGAACCTCGGCTGGATCGTGGCGCTGGCCGTGCTCGGCGCGGTGTTCGATCCGGCCGGGCTGACCGCCCGGGAGACACTGCTGCCGGCCGCCGCACAGGCCGCCCGCTGGCGGATCGAACGGGCCAACGGGGTGCACGAGGCGGTCTGGGGGCTCGCCTTCCTGATCGGGCCCGGCGTCGGCGGCATCCTCATCGCCGCGATCGGCCCCGGCCCGACGCTCTGGGTCACCGCCGCCGGGTTCGCGCTGGCCGTCGTGATGATCGCCGCCGTCCGGCTGCCCGGGGCCGGCCGCCCCGAACGCCCCCCGGAGGGCCTGTGGCAGGGCACCGCCGAGGGCCTGCGGTTCGTCTGGCGGGACAAGCTGCTGCGTACCATCGCGCTGCTCACGATGGTGCTGGCCGCGCTCTACCTGCCGGTCGAGGGCGTGCTGCTGCCGGCGTGGTTCGTGGCCCAGGGAGAGCCGGCCCGGCTCGGCGCGATCCTGATGGCGATGAGCGCCGCGGGCGTGATCGGAGCGCTCGCCTCCAGCGCGGCGGGGCGGCGGGTCCGTCGCCGTACCCTGCTGGTGGCCTCCCTGCTGGTCATCGGGGTGTCGCTGGTCGGCCTGGCCACCCTGCCCCCGTTCCCGGCCATGATCGGCTTCGCCGCCGGGATCGGGCTCGCGTACGGGCCGGTCAACCCGCTGTCCAACTACGCCATGCAGACCCGCACCCCGGAACGCCTGCGCGGCCGGGTGGTCGGGGTGATGACCTCGTTCGCGTACGCGGCCGGCCCGGCCGGTTACCTGCTCGCCGGGCCGCTGGTGGAACGGATCGGGCTACGCCCCGCGTTCCTGGCGCTGGCCGGGGCGCTGCTGCTGGCGGTACTGGTCGCCGCGCCGCTGCCGGTGCTGCGGGCGCTGGACGATCCACCCCG
>NZ_WAAS01000127.1:0-17901 GCF_008806585.1 Micromonospora sp. AMSO12t | reverse complement strand
CCTGCCGCCTCCGTCCCTGCCGCCGGCTCCGTCCCGGCGGCTGCCGGCGCATCCCCGGCTGCCGCCGCCAGCGCCGCCGACTCTGCACCAGATCTTGGTGAGAAACGGCCCCTCCAGGGGCCGGAACCTACCAAGATCTCGACGCCGCCCGCCGCGCCCACCGTGGCGATGTCGAGTACGACGGAGGCGGGGGCGTGATCCGGCACTTCCTGCGGGACGACGACCTGAGCCCCGCCGAGCAGTCGGCCGTGCTCGATCTGGCGGCGCGGATGAAGGCCGACCGGTTCGGTCACCGGCCGCTGGCCGGGCCCCGGTCGGTGGCGGTGCTGTTCGACAAGCAGAGCCTGCGTACCCGGTTCTCGTTCGACGTGGGCATCGCCGAGCTGGGTGGACACCCCCTCGTGGTGGACACCCAGGTCACCCACTTCGGGCGGGGCGAGACGCTGGCCGACGCCGGCCGGGTGCTGTCCCGCTACGTGGCGGCGATCGTGCTGCGTACCCACGGCGACGACCGGATCGCCGAGGTGGCCGACGGCGCCAGCGTGCCGGTGGTCAACGCGCTCACCGACGGCTTCCATCCCTGCCAGCTCCTGGCCGACCTGCTCACCGTCCGCGAGCACTGCGGCGGCACCGCCGGGCGGACGCTGGCGTACGTCGGCGACGCGGCGAACAACCTCGCCCACTCGTACCTGCTCGCCGGAGCGACCGCCGGCATGCACGTCCGGGTCGCTGGGCCGGCGGGCTTCGGCCCCGACCCGGAGGTGGTCGCCCGGGCCGCGAAGATCGCCGCCGGCACCGGGGGTTCGGTGCAGGCGCTGACCGATGCGGTGGCGGCGGTGGCCGGCGCCGACGTGGTCGCCACGGACACCTGGACCTCGATGGGGCAGGAGGACGACGGGCTGGACCGGATCACCCCGTTCCTGCCGTACCAGGTCAACGCCGCGCTGCTCGGGCACGCCGCGCCCGACGCCGTCGTGCTGCACTGCCTGCCCGCGCACCGGGGCGAGGAGATCACCGACGAGGTGCTCGACGGCCCGCAGAGCGTCGTGTTCGACCAGGCGGAGAATCGGCTGCACGCCCAGAAGGCGCTGCTGACGTTCCTCCTCGGGGCCGCGCCCGCCGCCCCGGACGCGGCGGCGTCGGGCGTCGCCGCGACCAGGGAGACACCATGACCGCCCCGCTGACCCGTGCCGCCCGGCACGCCCGCATCGTCGAGCTGATCCGCGACAAGGCGATCCACTCGCAGACCGAGCTGGCCGACCTGCTCTCCGGCGACGGCATCCAGGTCACCCAGGCCACCCTCTCCCGGGACCTCAAGGAGTTGGGCGCGGTCACCGCGCGCGGCGGCGACGGGCGGGCCGTCTACCTCATCCCGGAGGACGGCCACCGGCCGCTGCGTGACGCCGAGGCGGCACCGGCCCGGCTGGTCCGGCTGCTGCGCGAGCTGCTCAACGGGGTCGACGCCAGCGGCAACATCGCCGTACTGCGCACCCCGCCGGGCGCAGCCCACTACCTTGCCAGCGCGTTGGACCGGGCGGGCCTGCCCGAGATCGTCGGCACCATCGCCGGCGACGACACCATCCTCGTCGTGGCCCGCGAGGCCGTCGGCGGGGCCGCACTCGGCGACAAGCTCGCCGGCTGGGCCCGCCGCGAAGAGAACGTCGAAGGGAACACCACACCATGACCGAGCGGGTTGTGCTCGCCTACTCCGGAGGGCTCGACACCTCCGTCGCCATCCCGTACCTGGCCGAGGAGACCGGCGCCGAGGTGATCGCCGTGGCGGTGGACGTCGGGCAGGGCGGCGAGGACCTCGACGCCATCCGGCAGCGCGCCCTGGACTGCGGCGCCGTGGAGTCGGAGGTGGTCGACGCGCGCGACGAGTTCGCCGCCGGGTACTGCCTGCCGGCCATCCGCGCGAACGCGCTCTACATGGACCGCTACCCGTTGGTCTCCGCGCTGTCCCGGCCGCTGATCGTCAAGCACCTGGTGGCCGCGGCCCGCAAGCACGGCGGCACCATCGTGTCGCACGGCTGCACCGGCAAGGGCAACGACCAGGTCCGTTTCGAGGTCGGCCTCGGCGCGCTCGCCCCCGACCTGAGGATCGTCGCGCCGGCCCGGGACTTCGCCTGGACCCGGGACAAGGCGATCGCCTTCGCCGAGGAGAAGGGGCTGCCGATCGACGTGTCGGCGAAGTCCCCGTACTCCGTCGACCAGAACCTGTGGGGCCGCGCCGTCGAGACGGGCTTCCTGGAGGACATCTGGAACGCGCCAGTCGAGGACCTCTACTCGTACACCTGCGACCCGGCGCAGGAACGCGACGCCGACGAGGTCGTGATCACCTTCGACGCCGGCGTGCCGGTGGCGATCGACGGCGAGACCGTCACCCCGTACCAGGCGATCCGGGAGCTCAACCGGCGCGCGGGCGCCCAGGGCGTCGGCCGGCTCGACATGGTCGAGGACCGCCTCGTCGGCATCAAGAGCCGCGAGGTGTACGAGGCGCCGGGCGCGATCGCGCTGATCACGGCCCACCAGGAGCTGGAGGCGGTGACCGTGGAGCGGGACCTGGCCCGGTTCAAGCGCGGCGTCGACCAGCGCTGGGGGGAGCTGGTCTACGACGGCCTCTGGTTCTCGCCGCTGAAGCGCGCGCTGGACGCGTTCATCGACGACGCGCAGCAGCACGTCACCGGCGAGGTACGGCTGACCCTGCACGGCGGCCGGGCCACCGTCACCGGACGCCGCTCCGAGGCCAGCCTCTACGACTTCGGCATGGCCACCTACGACACCGGCGACACCTTCGACCAGTCCCTGGCGAAGGGCTTCGTGCGGCTCTGGGGCCTGCCGAGCGAGATGGCCGCCGCACGGGACGCCCGGTTGGGCGGCTGCTGACCATGACCACCAGAATGGGCGCCGTGGACGACAAGAGCCTGACCGAGAACAGCGCCGCCACCAACCGCACGAGCCTGTGGGGCGGCCGATTCGCCGGCGGCCCCGCCGAGGCCCTGGCCCGCCTGTCGGTGAGCGTGCAGTTCGACTGGCGGCTGGCCCCGTACGACATCGCGGCGTCCCGGGCGCACGCCCGGGTGCTCGCGGGCGCCGGCCTGCTCGACCCGGACGAACTGGGCCGGATCCTCGCCGCCCTGGACGACCTGGAGGCCGCCTGCGCCTCCGGGCAGTTCCGTCCCACGGTCGACGACGAGGACGTGCACACCGCCCTGGAGCGCGGCCTGCTGGAGCGGCTCGGCAGCCTCGGCGGCAAGCTGCGCGCCGGCCGGTCCCGCAACGACCAGGTCGCCACCGACCTGCGGCTCTACCTGCGCGACCACGCCCGGGGCGTGGCCGGTCGGCTGGTCGAGCTGGCCGAGGCCCTGGTCGAGCAGGCCGAGCGGCACGTGGAGACCGCCGCACCCGGCATGACGCACCTGCAGCACGCCCAGCCGGTCACGTTCGGGCACTGGCTGCTGGCCCACGTGCAGCCGCTGCTGCGCGACCTGGAGCGGCTGAGCGACTGGGACCACCGCACGGCGGTCAGCCCGCTCGGCGCGGGCGCGCTCGCCGGCTCCGGCCTGCCGCTGGACCCGGTGGCCGTCTCCAAGGAGCTGGGCTTCCGCACGTCCTTCGCCAACTCGATGGACGCGGTCGCCGACCGGGACTTCGTCGCCGAGTTCCTGTTCGTCACCGCGCTGATCGGGGTGCACCTGTCCCGCCTCGGCGAGGAGGTGGTGCTCTGGACGTCGCAGGAGTTCGGCTGGGTGGAGCTGGACGACGCGTTCGCCACCGGTTCGTCGATCATGCCGCAGAAGAAGAACGCGGACATCGCCGAGCTGGCCCGGGGCAAGTCCGGCCGGCTCGTCGGCGGGCTGATGAGCGTGCTCACCATGCTCAAGGGTCTGCCGATGAGCTACGACCGGGACATGCAGGAGGACAAGGAGCCGGCCTTCGACGCGGTCGACACCCTGGAGCTGCTGCTGCCGGCGCTCGCCGGGATGATCTCCACGATGACCGTACGCGCCGACCGGCTCGTGGCCGCCGCGCCGGTCGGGTTCTCCCTCGCCACCGAGGTCGCGGACTGGCTGGTGCGCCGGAACGTGCCGTTCCGCGACGCGCACGAGATCACCGGGAGGCTGGTGGCGCTCTGCGTGGCCCGGGACTGCGCCCTCGACGAGGTCAGCGACGACGACCTCGCGGCGGTCAGCGAGCACCTCGACCCGTCGGTGCGCGACGTGCTCTCGGTCCGCTCGGCGCTCGCCGCCCGGACCACGCCCGGCTCGACCGGTCCCGGGCCGGTCGCCGACCAGCTCGCCGCCGCCGCCGACAAGCTCGCCACCTGGCGGGAGTGGGCCGCCGAGCGGGTCGTGCCCCGCTGAGTCGCCGACCCCGCGCGGCGCCGTCGGCGTCGCGCGGGGTTCAGCCCGCCGGGCGCTCCCGCTTCGGCAGCTTCGCCACCACCGCGTCGTACGAGGCGTCGACCGCCTCGATCAGCTCCTCCTCGTCGATCCCGCCGGCCAGGCGCAGCGTGTTCCAGCCGGCGCGCCCGATGTACGGCGACGGCCGCGCGTCGCCCGGGTGCCGGTGCAGCCACTCGTCGGCCACGTCCCGGCTCGGGCCGCACTTCACCCCGACGGTCGGCTGGTCGCCGCCGGCGGAGCCGAGGAAGGCGAAGATCCGGCTGCCGACCTTCACCACCTCGTCGCCCTCCCACGGCCGGTCGAGCCAGGCCCCCGGCTTCCCCAGGCAGTACGCCAGCATCTCCTCGCGCGTCATCGCGTCCTCCTCGACACCGATCCCGCGCCCAGTCTCGTCCATCGGCGGCGTCATTCGGTGGTGGCGGTGCGGGCGGAGAGCCGTTCGAAGCGCTGCTTGGCGGCCTGCGCGCTGCCCAGCCCGAGCCCGTACGCGATCTGCTGCCAGGTCAGTCCGCGGCTGCGGGCCAGCGTCAGCAGCCCCGCCTCCATCGTGTCGACCTCGG
Source organism: Micromonospora sp. AMSO12t (assembly GCF_008806585.1). Taxonomy (NCBI): domain Bacteria; kingdom Bacillati; phylum Actinomycetota; class Actinomycetes; order Micromonosporales; family Micromonosporaceae; genus Micromonospora; species Micromonospora sp. AMSO12t. The sequence continues at coordinate 12,935 of NZ_WAAS01000127.1, read as the reverse complement.
CGCGCAGGTGCGGGACGAGGGTGAGCGCCGCGACGAGGTCCGCCTCGTCGACGGGCTCCTCGTCGGGCTCGACCTCGGCCCCGCCGGCGGCGAGGGCGGTGACGAGCGCGACCGCCTCGTAGGTGTCCGGTACGTAGGGGTTGGTGTGTCGGCGGCGCCGCGTCTCGGTGCCGGCGTGCCGCTCGGTGATCCGGTGCAGCGCCTCGTAGGTGCGGTGTGCCCTGGCCCGGCTCGGGTCGGGACCGGTGAAGGAGTCAGTCATGCGAGCACTCCATCACGTCAACGTCACGTTGTCAACGAAGTGTTGATGACTGCTCGGCGTCGGGCGGCGCCGGCGGATAGGGTCGGGCTCGTGGTGGCGTACTCCCAGCGCCGGCCCGCCGACCTCGCGGGGCTGGCCGACCTGCTTGCCGGCCCGGTGGTGCCGGCCGCCCGGGGCCTGCTCGGCTGCCGGCTGACCGCCGGCGACGTGACCGTCCGGATCACCGAGGTCGAGGCGTACGCCGGGACGGCCGGCGACCCGGCCTCGCACGCGCACCGGGGCCGCACCCCGCGTAACGCCGTCATGTTCGGGCCGGCGGGGCACGCCTACGTCTACTTCACCTACGGCATGCACTGGTGCATGAACGTCGTCACGGGGCCCGACGGGGAGGCCTCGGCGGTGCTGCTGCGCGCCGGCGAGGTGGTCGACGGCGTCGAGACGGCCCGCGCCCGGCGCCCCGCCGTACGCCGGGACGTCGATCTCGCGCGCGGGCCCGCCCGGCTCTGCGCGGCCCTGGGCATCGACAAGAGCGCCTACGGCCGCTGGCTGCTCGGCGACGGTCCCGTTCGCCTGCGCCCGGCCGACGTGCCGGTGCCCGGCGAGGCGGTCGCCGCCGGGCCGCGCGTCGGCGTCACCGGCGCGCACGACGTGCCGTGGCGGTTCTGGATCGCCGGCGACCCGACGGTCAGCGCCTACCGCCGGCACGTGCCGCGTAGCCGCTGACCTGTCCGGGCACGCCCGCCGCGTGATCGACGTGCAGGGCGTGGGAGGCGTGGCGGCGGCCACCGGCGGTGCCTCCGGTGGCGGAATAGTTGACTCGTCAAACATGTTGTGCGGTGCGTCCGGGCGCCGCAGCGGCCCCGGCCAGGGACAACGCGAGGAGCTGGTCATGCAGTTCGGAGTCTTCACCGTCGGCGACGTCACGGTCGACCCGACCACCGGTCGCGAGCCGACCGAGCATGAGCGGATCAAGGCGATGGTCACGATCGCGCTCAAGGCCGAGGAGGTCGGCCTCGACGTCTTCGCCACCGGCGAGCACCACAACCCGCCGTTCGTGCCGTCGTCGCCCACCACCATGCTGGGCTTCATCGCCGCCCGCACCGAGCGCCTGCTGCTCTCCACCTCCACCACGCTGATCACCACCAACGACCCGGTGAAGATCGCCGAGGACTACGCGATGCTCCAGCACCTCGCCGACGGTCGGGTGGACCTGATGATGGGGCGCGGCAACACCGGGCCGGTCTACCCGTGGTTCGGCCAGGACATCCGCAACGGCATCCCCCTCGCCATCGAGAACTACGACCTGCTGCACCGGCTCTGGCGCGAGGACGTGGTCGACTGGAAGGGCCGCTTCCGCACCCCGTTGCAGTCGTTCACGTCGACTCCGCGCCCGCTCGACGGCGTGCCGCCGTTCGTGTGGCACGGCTCGATCCGCAGCCCCGAGATCGCCGAGCAGGCCGCCTACTACGGCGACGGCTTCTTCGCCAACCACATCTTCTGGCCGAAGGAGCACACCCAGCGGATGGTCGGGCTCTACCGGCAGCGCTACGCCCACTACGGTCACGGCTCCGCCGACCAGGCCATCGTGGGCCTCGGCGGGCAGGTGTTCATGCGGCGCAACTCGCAGGACGCGGTGCGGGAGTTCCGGCCGTACTTCGACAACGCGCCCGTCTACGGGCACGGCCCGTCGCTGGAGGAGTTCACCGCGCAGACCCCGTTGACCGTCGGCAGCCCGCAGCAGGTCATCGACCGTACGCTGGGCTTCCGCGACTACGTCGGCGACTACCAGCGCCAGCTGTTCCTGATGGACCACGCCGGCCTGCCCCTGAAGACCGTGCTGGAGCAGCTCGACCTGCTCGGCGAGGAGGTCGTCCCCGTGCTGCGCAAGGAGTTCGAGTCGCTGCGCCCGGCGCACGTGCCGGCCGCGCCCACCCACGCGTCCCTGCGGGACGCCGCCACCAGCGGCGACGCCGCGGATCGTGCCGGGACGGGAGCGGGCCGATGACCCGCCGCACCCTCGCCGTGGTGTCGGCCGGGCTGGGGCGGCCCTCGTCGACCCGGCTGCTCGCCGACCAGCTCGCCGTGGCCACCCGCGACGAGCTGGCCCGGCGCGGCGACGACGTCGACGTCCGCCCCGTCGAGCTGCGCGAGCACGCCCACGACATCGTCAACCACCTGCTGACCGGCTTCCCGTCGCCCGCGCTGCGGGAGGTGCTCGACACGGTCACCGGCGCGGACGGGCTGATCGCCGTCACGCCGATCTTCCACGCCTCGTACAACGGGCTGTTCAAGTCGTTCTTCGACCTGGTCGAATCCGGCGCGCTCGCGGACCGGCCGGTGCTGGTCGGCGCCACCGGTGGAACGGCCCGGCACTCGCTGGCGCTGGAGCACGCGCTGCGTCCGATGTTCGCCCACCTGCGGTCCGTCGTGGTCCCCACCGCGGTCTTCGCCGCCCCGGAGGACTGGTCCGCCGGGTCCGCCGACGGTGCGCTGCGGGCGCGGATCGTCCGCGCCGGCGGCGAGCTGGCCGATCAGGTCCACCGGCGGCCGGCGTCCACCGGCCCCGCCGACCCGTTCGCCCTCACCACCAGCTTCGACGAGCTGCTCGGCGGTCGGGACCACTGATCGCCGCCGACCCGCCGGCCCCGCCCGGGGCCGGCGGGTCGGGGCACGTCAGCGAGCGTGACCGTACGGGCGGGCCACCAGCACCGGGCAGTGCGCGTGCTGCACGAGGGCCTGGCTGACCGAGCCGAGCAGCAGCCCGGCGAACCCGCCCCGGCCCCGGGAGCCGACCACCACCAGCGCCGCGTCCCCGCTGGCCTCGACGAGTGCCTGCTCGGCCTTCGGCGCCCGGAGCACCCGCTCCTCCACGGCCAGCCCCGGGTGGCTGCCCCGGACGGCCGCCGCGGCGGTGGCCAGCAGCTCGGCGGCGTGCGTGTCCGTCGCCTCGTCCGCCGGCGCGCGGTCCGGGGGCTGGACGTGCAACAGCACCAGCCCGTCGCCCCGGCGGGCCGCCTCGTCGGCCGCGTACCCGACCGCCAGCTCGGCGGGCTCCGACCCGTCCACCCCGACCAGCACCGGCCCGGCGACGGGGATCGGCTCCTCGGCGGGGCGCACCACCAGCACCGGGCAGTGCGCGTGGGCGGCCACCTGCGTGCCGACCGAGCCGAGCAGCAGCCCGGCGAAGCCGCCCAGCCCCCGGCTGCCCACCACCACCAGCTCGGCCCGCCGGGACTCCTCGACCAGCGTCGCACCCGGCCCGCCCGCCACCTGGCGTACCTCGACGGTCAGCCCCGGGCAGCGCTCGGCGAGGTCGGCGGCCGTCGTCTCCAACATCTTCTGCGCCTCCTCGGTCGGCGCCGGCAACCCCAGGTCGTACGGGTTGACCGGCACGCCGTAACCGAGCGGATGCAGGTAGCCGTGCACCAGGTGCAGGGGGCGGGACCGCAGCACGGCGGCCCGGGCGGCGTGCTCCGCCGCCAGCAGGCTCGCCGGTGATCCGTCCACACCCACCACCACGGGTCGGTTCATGAGCCCTCCAGAGATCGATCAGGCCATTGTCGACGGGGCACCGCCGACCCGCCGGCATTTGCGTCGACGCCGTCGCGCCGGCCGGGGGAGCGGCCGACGCGACGGCGTCGCGGTGCGGTGACCGGATCAGGACGCGTCGGCCCGCTTCGGGTGCCGCACGATCACCAGCGGGCAGTGCGCGTGGTACAGCACCGCGTGGCTGACCGAGCCGAGCAGCAGCCCGCCCAGCGCGCCCCGGCCGCGCGCCCCCACGACCACCAGCTGGGCCTTCTTCGACTCCTCCACCAGTACGCCGCCCGGGGAGCCGCGGACCAGCCGGTGCTGCGCCGGCACGTCGGGGTAGCGCTCGGCGAAGCCGGCGACGGACTCCGCGAGGGCCCGTTCCTCGTCCGCGGCGTAGGCGTCCAGGTCGTACGCCAGGGGCAGGACGTCACCGGGGCCGACCGGCGTGGGATAGAGCCAGGCCTGCACGGCGAGCAGCGGGGCACCCCGGCGGCTCGCCTCCTCGAAGGCGAACGCGACGGCCTCGAGGGAGCACTCGGAGCCGTCGACGCCCACCACGACCGGGCCGTCGGCGCGCTGCTCCCCGCGCACCACGAGGACGGGGACCTGCGCGTGGGCGGAGACCTGCACGGTGACGGAGCCGAGCAGCAGCCCGGCGAAACCGCCCAGGCCCCGGTGGCCCAGCACCAGCAGGGCGGCGTCCCGGGACTCCCCGAGCAGGACGGGGGTCGCCGCGCCGTCGACCACCACGCCGGTCACCGGCACGTCCGGGGCGGTCCTGGTGGCCTCGGCGATCGCCTCGACGACGTACCGCTCGGCCTGGTTGCGCAGACCGGCGCCGGCCGGCGCGCCCTCGGCGGCACCGAGCGGGGCGCGCGTCAGGGGCCAGATGAAGGCGTGCACGACCCGCAGCGGACGCTGTCGCTCCGCCGCCTCCCGCGCCGCCGCCCGGACCGCGTCGAGCGCGGCGGCCGAGCCGTCCACACCCACCACGACGGGGGCACCGGTGTTGATGGTCATCGACTCCTCCTTCGTCCACCTTCAGCCTGCTTCGTCCGCACGCTACCCGTCAGAGGCGGTCGTCCCGACCAGCGGGACCTTGGTCCCGAATCGCAGGCTGGCGGTCACCGGCCGGGCCGTCCGACACCGGCACGCGCCGCGCGGGCCGACCGACACCGGCCACCGCGTCCGGACCCCGGGTGCCCCCGTCCGGCAGGGGCGCGTCCGCCGGGCCGTCGCCGCCACCCGGGCGGCGGGCCAGCCGCAGCACCAGCCCGGGCAGCACGCTGACGGCGGCGCAGGCCAGCAGCTCCGCCGCGTCGAGCGGCTGCGTGCCGAGCAGCTCCCGCAGCGGCGGCAGCAGCACCCCGGCGACCTGGAGCAGCGCGGAGACCGCCACCGCGACCGGCAGCGCCAGGTTGCCGCGCCGGGCCCCGCGCGGTCGCGGCGCGCGGACCGCGAGCGCCACCCCGAGCTGGGCCAGGCCGAGCACCACGAAGACCACCGACTGCCAGGGCCGGTCCCAGTGCGCGGCGAGCACGCCGGCACCGAGCACCACGGCGGCGATCAGAGCGCCGGTGACCAGTACGTCGCGGCCCAGGCCGGCCCCGAGCACCGACTCCGACGGGGAGCGCGGCGCCCGGCGCAGGGTGCCGGGCGCCGCCGGCTCCGCGCCCAGCGCCACCCCCGGCACGCCGTGGGTGAGCAGGTTCACCCAGAGGATCTGCGCCGGCAGCAGCGGTACGGCCAGCCCGAACAGCGGGCCGAGCAGCATCACGGCGATCTCGGCGACCCCGCCGGAGAGCGCGTAGCGCAGGAAGCGCCGGATGTTGTCGTAGATGCGGCGACCCTCACCGATCGCGGCGGCCACCGTGGACAGGTCGTCGTCGACGAGCACCAGGTCGGCGGCCTGCCGGGCGACCTCCGTGCCGCCGCCCATCGCCACCCCGATGTCGGCGCGACGCAGCGCGGGGGCGTCGTTCACCCCGTCGCCGGTCATCGCCACCACGTGCCCCCGCGACTGGAGGCCGGCGATGATGTCGAGCTTCTGCTCCGGCTGGGTCCGCGCGAACACCCGCGCCTGCGGGTGCGCCCGCGCCGGGTCGCCGTCGTCCCCGCGTACCACCGGGTCGCCCTCGCGCCATAGCCCCAGTTGGCCGCCGATCGCCGCGGCGGTGGCCGGGTGGTCGCCCGTGATCAGCACCAGCCGGACCCCGGCGTCGTCGAAGCTGCCCGCGATGTCGGCCGCGCCCGCGCGCAGCGGGTCGCCGACGGCGACCAGCCCCACGGGCCGCAGCCCGACCGGCCGGGCGGGATCGGCCGGCGGGGCGTCCACCACGGCGGACGCGATGGCCAGCACCCGCAGCCCCTCGGCGGCCAGCCGGTGCGCGACGGCGGTCAGCTCGGCGATCTCCTCGGCGGAGGCGTCGACCAGCGGCGCGGCCAGCACGTTCTCCGGCGCGCCCTTGCACACCACCAGGTACCGCCGGTCGCAGGAGCGGTGCACGGTGGTCATCCGGCGCAGCTCCTGGTCGAAGGGGTGCTCCGCGACGCGCGGCCACGCCGACCGGGTGAGCTCCGGGTCGAGGCCGCACCGGCCGGCGAAGGCGACCAGGGCCGCCTCCAGCGGGTCGCCGACGGCGGCCCACTCCGGCCGCTCGTCGGTGGGCGTAGCCAGGGTCGCGTCGTTGCAGAGCAGCCCGGCGCGCGCCAGGCTGCGCAGGTCGTCCGGTACGGCCACCGGCGCGCCCCCCTGGTGCACCGCGCCCTGCGGCGCGTAACCGCTGCCGGTGACGCCGTAGCGGGAGCCGCCGGCGGTGACGGCGTGCTGCACCGCCATCCGGCCCTCGGTGAGCGTGCCCGTCTTGTCGGAGGCGATGATGGTGACGGAGCCGAGCGTCTCGACCGCGTGCAGCCGGCGGGGGATGGCCCGTGCCCCGGCCATCCGGCGGGCGCCGAGGGCGAGGGCGAGGGTGACGACCGCTGGCAGCGACTCGGGCACGGCCGCCACCACGAGGCTCACTGCGGTGACCGCCATGTCGACCACCGGCCGCCCGCCGACGACGCCGATGACGAAGACCAGCCCCGAGAGCACCACCGCGGCGAAGCCGAGCACCCGACCGAGCGCGGAGAGGCGGCGCTGCAACGGGGTGGCGGCGGGCCGGGTGGACGCCACCAGCGCGGTGATCCGGCCGAGCGCGCTCGCGGCGCCCGTGCGTACCACCGTGCCGGTGGCCCGCCCGGTGGTGACCACGGTCCCCGCGCTGGCCTCCTCGCCCACGGCCCGGGTCACCGGCACCGACTCCCCGGTCAGCGCCGACTCGTCGACGCTCAGCCGGGCCGCCTCGGCGAGCAGCAGATCCGCCGGGACCACGTCGCCGGCCTCGACCCGCACCAGGTCACCACGGACGAGGTCGGCGGCGGGCAGGACGACGTCCCGGCCGTCCCGGACGACCCGGGCGGTGGGCGCGGCGAGCTGGTCCAACGCGGCGATCGCCCGGTCGGCGCGGACCTCCTGCACCACGCCGATGGCGGTGTTCACCAGCACCACCAGCACGATCACCGCGGTGTCCGGGTAGTCGCGCAGCACGGTGGTGACCACGGCGGCGGCCAGCAGCAGCACCACCAACGGGTCGCTGAGCTGGTGCAGGACGCGCCCGCCCAGACGGCGCCGGGCCGGCGCGACCGCCGCGTTCGGCCCGTCCGCGCGCAGTCGGACGGCGGCCTCCGCCGAGCTGAGCCCGGCCGCCGGCCTGGTCGACGTGTCAGCGGGCACCGGTACGCCCCCGTGGCCGCCGTTCTCCGCACCGTCCCACATCGCCCTCCGCCCTGCCGGCGCCGTCGCGGCGCACCGTCCCGATCCCACCCTCGTCCCGCCGGACGGCACCGGCCAGGGGAGTTCCGCCCGACTGACCCGGGACCAACGGCCCTGCCGCTCACGGCCGGCGCGCGGGTGCGACACCGATCCGGCAGCGCCACCGGGCGTCCCGGCCAGCGGTCCGGTGCGACGCGGATCCGGCAGCGCCACCGGGCCACCGGGCGTCCCGGCCGGCCGGGCGGCCAGCGGCCCGGTTGTCGGTGGTCGGCCCTATCCTCGGGCCCGTGACCGCCGAGCTGCGCCTGCGCCCCGTCCGCGACGACGACCTGCCCCACTTCTTCGCCCACGAGCAGGACGCCGAGGCCAACTGGATGGCCGCCTTCGGCCCGGAGGACCCGGCCGACCGGGAGCGCTTCGACGCCCACTGGCGCCGCGTGCGCGCCGACGAGCGCAACGTCCCGCGCACCGTGGTCGTCGGCGACGAGGTCGTCGGCCACGTGGTCGCGTTCCCGGCCGACGGGCGCACCGAGGTCAGCTACTGGATCGACCCGCGACGCTGGGGCCGGGGCCACGCCACCGCGGCGCTCGCCGCGCTGCTGCGCGAGCTGCCCCAACGGCCGGTGCACGCCCGCGCCGCCAAGGACAACCGCGCCTCGCTCGCCGTGCTGCGCAAGTGCGGCTTCGTCGTCATCGGCGAGGACCGGGGGTATGCCAACGGCCGGGGCACCGAGGTGGAGGAATGGGTGCTGGAGCTGGCCGGCGACTGACCCGCCCGCCGCCCGCCGGGTCACCGCATCCGCGCGAGCACTACTCTCGCGGGGTGAACTGGCTGGAACTGATCGGCTGGACCGGCTCCGCGCTGCTGGTCTGGTCGCTGCTGCAGACGCGCATCCTCCGGCTGCGTGCCCTCAACCTGGTCGGCTGTCTGATCCTGATCGGCTACAACGCCGCCGTGCAGGTCTGGCCCATGGTCGGGCTGAACGTCGTACTCGCCGTGATCAACGTCTGGTACCTGCGGACCATGCTCGCCACCCGCCACGACGAGGCCACCTACCAGGTGGTCGAGGTCGGCGTCGACGACCAGTTCCTGGCCCACACGCTGAGTGTGCACGCCGCCGACATCGCCCGGTTCAACCCCGGCTTCCGCTGGCCGCCCGGCACCGCCGCCGAACGCTCGGCGTTCCTGGTCGTACGCGCCGACGAGGTGGTCGGCGTGGTGCTGTCGCACGCCGAGGCCGACGGCGTGGCGCAGGTCGACCTCGACTACGTGACCCGGCGGTTCCGGGACTTCACCCCGGGCGAGTTCGTCTACCGGCGCAGCAGCCTCTTCACCGACCGCGGCTTCCGTCGGGTGATCACCCCGCCCGGCATGGTCGCCCCGTACTACCACCGGCTGGGTTTCCGCCCCGAGGGCCGCTCGTACGCCCTCGACCTGCCCGCCCCGCCGGTCGCCGGGCGGATCTGATCACATCCCGCCCGGGGCGAGGATTCGCCGGTCGGTCCGGTGGGCACAGAGTGCCCTACGCCGGCCGGGGCCTTCGGCCGGCGGTGCCCGTCGTGCCGGCGGGCACCTGTCCCGCGTGAGGAGAGCCGGGCGTGCAGAGCATCTGGACCCAACTGGCCCTGGTCGGCGTCCTGGTCGTCCTCAACGCGGTCTTCGCGGGCAGCGAGATGGCCCTGGTCTCGCTGCGGGACAGCCAGATCCAGCGGCTGGAACGCACCAGCCGGGCCGGACGGGTGCTGGCCCGGCTCGCCAAGGACCCGAACCGCTTCCTGGCCACCATCCAGATCGGGATCACCCTCGCCGGCTTCCTGGCCTCCGCCGCGGCGGCGGTGTCGCTGGCCAAGCCCCTCGTACCGCTCCTCAGCGCGCTCGGCGGCGCCGCCGAGACCGTCGCGATCGTGGCGGTCACCCTGGCGCTGACCTTCGTCACCCTGGTCTTCGGCGAGCTGGCCCCGAAGCGGATCGCCATGCAGGCCGCCGAGCGGTGGGCCCTGCTGGTGGCCCGCCCGCTCGACCTGCTCTCCTCCGTGACCCGGCCGGCCGTCTGGGCCCTCGGCGCCACCAGCGACCTGGTGGTACGCCTCGTCGGGCTCAACCCGAAGCACGAGCCCGACGAGATCGGCCCTGACGAGCTGCGGGACATCGTCGCCGGCAACCACGGCTTCACCAAGGAGCAGCGGACCATCATCGCCGGCGCCGTCGAGATCGCCGACCGCCAGCTGCGGGCGGTCCTCGTACCCCGGTTGCAGGTCTTCACGCTCGACAGCGGCACCACGGCGGAGGCCGCGCGGCTGCTGCTGGCCGCCACCGGCCACTCCCGGGCGCCGGTGGTCCGGCACGGCGGCCTCGACGACGCGGTCGGCGTGATCCACCTGCGTGACCTCGTCGGCGTCCCCGAGGACCGGCCGGTCGACGAGTGCGCCCGCCCGCCGATGCTGCTGCCGGACTCCCTGCCGGTGGTGGACGCGCTGCGACAGTTCAAGGCCGAACGCCAGCACATCGCCCTGGTGGTGGACGAGCGGGGCGCGGTCGACGGGATCGTCACCCTGGAGGACATCCTTGAGGAGATCGTCGGGGAGATCTACGACGAGACCGACCGGGACGTGCGCTCCGTGCGCACCGAGCCCGACGGTGCCCTGCTGCTCCCCGGCACCTTCCCCGTGCACGACCTCGTCGATCTGGGCGTCGAGCTGCCCAGCCGGCCCGGCGGCGACTACACCACCATCGCGGGCCTCCTGCTCGCCTGCCTCGGCCACATCCCCACCGTGGCGGGCGAGAGCGTCGTCGTGGACGGCTGGGAGCTGGAGGTGACCCGCATCGACCACCGCGCCATCGTCGGGGTCCGGCTGCGCCGGGGGGCCGAGCCGGCGCCCGACGAGGCCGAGGCCGTGCTGGACGAGGCCCGGGGCTGACGCGCCCCCGCTGCCGCCTTGCGGCCGGCGCCGTCACGCGCCTCGGCGGGTCAGGCCGGGTAGAGGTTCTGCAGCCGGACCTGGCCGCGGGCCACGAGCCGGGCGTCGGCGTCGGTGATCTCCACCTGCCAGAGCTGCTGGCTGCGCCCCCGGTGCACGGGGGTGCCCACGGCGGTCAGTTCGCCGTCGCGGACCGCGCGCAGGAAGTCCGTCTGGTTCGACACGCCCACGACGCGTCCGCGCTCGCCGAGCCACAGCGACCCGCCGATGCTGGCGGCCGTCTCGACCACCGAGCAGTACACGCCGCCGTGCTGGATGCCGAACGGTTGGTGCAGCTCGGGGCGGACCTGCCAACGGATCACCACCCGGTCGCCGTCGACCTCGTCGAGCTTGAGGCCGAGCAGGGCGACGAAGCCACCCGTCAGATCCGGCATGTCCACGGCGTTCCCTCCTTGATCACGACGCCGCCAGCCTACGCCGCCGGCCACCCGGCAAACCCGGTACGCTCCGTCCCCGGTCATGGGGGAGAATCGGTGACCGTGACCGACAGCAGCCCCCCGCCGCCCGGGCGGGACTCCCTGACCGACGACCTGCGGTGGCGGGGCCTGATCCAGGACTCCACCGGCCTCGACGAGCTGCGTGCGCTGCTCGACGGCAGCTCCGCCGCCTACTACGTGGGCTTCGACCCGACGGCGCCGAGCCTGCACGTCGGCCACCTCATGCAGGTCGCCACGGCACGTCGGCTCCAGCTTGCGGGGCACCGGCCGCTGCTGCTCGTCGGCGGTGCCACCGGCCAGATCGGCGACCCGAAGGAGAGCGCCGAGCGGAGCCTCAACCCGCCCGAGGTGGTCGCCGGCTGGGTGGCGCGGATCCGCGACCAGCTCGCCCCCTTCGTCTCGTACGAGGGGGAGAACGCGGCGCAACTGGTCAACAACCTGGACTGGACCGGCGAGATGTCGGTGGTCGAGTTCCTCCGCGACGTCGGCAAGCACTTCCCGGTCAACAAGATGCTGGCCCGGGAGGTCGTCAAGGCGCGGCTGGAGAGCGGCATCAGCTTCACCGAGTTCAGCTACCAGCTGCTCCAGGCCAACGACTTCTTCGAGCTGCACCGCCGGCACGGCTGCCGGCTCCAGTTCGGCGGCTCGGACCAGTGGGGCAACATCACCGCCGGCGTCGACTACGTCCGCCGGCGCGGTGCCGGGCCCGTGCAGGCGTTCACCACGCCGCTGGTGACGAAGTCCGACGGCACGAAGTTCGGCAAGACCGAGGGCGGCGCGATCTGGCTCGACCCCGAGATGACCAGCCCGTACGCGTTCTACCAGTTCTGGGTCAACGTGGACGACCGGGACGTGGGCCGCTACCTGCGGTACTTCAGCTTCCGCTCCCGCGACGAGCTGGAGGCGCTGGAGAAGGAGACCGCCGAACGGCCGGCGGGCCGGGCGGCGCAGCGCGCGCTCGCCGAAGAGCTGACCACGCTGGTGCACGGGGAACGGGAGATGGCACAGGTGGTCGCCGCGAGCCAGGCGCTCTTCGGCCGCGGCTCCCTGGACGGGTTGGCGCCAGCGACGCTGCGGGCCGCGCTGACCGAGGCCGGCCTCGTCCACGTCGACGAGCTGCCCGACGTCGCCGGGCTGCTCCGGGACTCCGGGCTGGTGCCGAGCCTCAAGGAGGCGCGCCGGGTGATCGCCGAGGGCGGCGCCTACGTGAACAACACCCGGATCACGGAGACCGACGCCACCGTCGGCCCCGGTGACCTGCTGCACGGCCGGTACCTGGTGCTGCGTCGCGGCAAGCGGTCGTTCGCCGGGGTCGAGCTGCGCGGTTAGCCGTACGGTCCCGACGTGACGCGGGACGCCCCCGGTGGATTTGACGATCGATCCGCCGGGGGCGTAACTTTCTCTCTGCCAGCGCGGAACGGACGAACCGGGGCAAAGTAACCGGAGGCCGGGCGCGGCAACGAGCTTTCGGGTCCGGCGAGTTGCACTCACCGGCCCGTGACCGGGCGGTGCCCCGGATCCGCCGCGAGGCGGATTTGGCGAGGCGGAGCCGACCGGGTATGGTTCATCGCCGGTAGGGAACCGGGCGAGCTCGCGGGAGACCGCAGCGGCCGGCCTGCCGGAAGTCACGATCGACAACGGCGCAAGCCGATGCCGCGTGGCGCCCGGAAATTGGGTTGAAGTGGTGCGGATCGCTACGAAGCGGTTTGACACGGCGGAAACCACCGGGTAACGTAGTAAAAGTGCCCGGCGCGGAAAGCGCCGGACGCGGTGAACGAAATGCCCCGGGTCGGGTGCTCCACGGTGTGGGGTTTCTGGGCGGTGTGTGGTTGTTCTTTGAGAACTCAACAGGGTGCTTGATAAGCCAGTGCCAATTATGATTTATACCCCGGACTGGTCAGGCTTCGGT
>NZ_WAAS01000126.1:0-18222 GCF_008806585.1 Micromonospora sp. AMSO12t | reverse complement strand
CGCCCTAGCGGTGCGCGCCGCGCACGAGCTGGCCGCGGAGCACCCGGGCGGGTCGGTGTTCGTGCCCATGGGCGGGGGGACACCCGACGGGCCGGCGGAGGCCGCCCGGGCGGTGCGGGTCCTGGCCGAGGCGCTCGGGTTGTCGTCGCCGACGGGCGACGACCCCGCGTCGGGCTGGTCCGCCCTGTTGACCGGCCGTCGGGTCGTGGTCGTCCTCGACGACGTGGCGACCGCCGCCCAGGTACGTGTCCTCGGGCCGGTGCCCGTCGGATGCGCCCTGATCGTCACCTCACGCTCCGGGATGACCACCCTCGACGGGGCCACCCGGGTCTCCGTCGGCGCCCTGGACACGGACGACGCGCTCGACGTTCTCCGGTACCACCTCGGCGCCGAGCGGGTGGACGCCGAGCCCGAGGCGGCGCGGACGCTCGTGGAGCGCTGCGACGCACTGCCCCTGGCCCTGCGGATCGTGGCCGCCCGGCTGGCGACGCGGCAGAACTGGTCCCTCGCCGCCTTCGCCGCCCGGCTGGCCGATCCCGCCGCCCGGCTCGACGCCCTGGTCTGCGAGTCGATGTCGATCCGGGACTGCCTCGCCGGCGCGGTACGGGTGCTGACCCGGTACGGCGACGGCGACGGTGTGGCGCTGCGGGCCCTGCGGCTGCTGAGTCGACTGGACCGGGGCCTGGTCGGCGTGTCGAACCTCGCCGCGCTGTCAGGCCAGCCGATGGCCGCCGCCGAGGTCGCCGCCGAACGCCTGGTCGACGCGGGGCTCGCCGAGGCGCTGCCCGACGGCCGCTACCGGATCCCCGAGCTCGTCCGTGCCCACGTACGCGAACTGGGCCGCAGCCCGGAGTGCGACCAGGTCGTGGCCCTGCGCGGTCAGCATCCCACCACGACTGCCCGACCGCGCCGGTGAGCCGGCCCGGACGGGCACGCGGCACGGCGGCCCGGCTGCCGGCGGGTGATCGTCGCCGGGTCGGCCGTCGGACGGGCCGGTCAGGCGACGGCGATCGCCTCGATCTCGATGATCCACTCCGGGTCGAAGATTCCGGTGACGATCACCGTCAGGGCGGGGCGGTGTGCGCCGAGCACCTCGTTGCGGACCTTGGTGTTGACGTCGGCGTGCCGGCGGTCGGCCAGGAACGTGGTCACCTTGACCAGATTGTCGACGTCCATGCCGGCGTCGGCGAGGACGGCCCGGATGTTGTCCCAGACCAGCCGGCACTGCGCCTCGGGGGTGGCCGGGACGTGGCCGTCCCGGGACTGGGGGATCTGCCCGCTGATGAACAGCATCCGCCCGGCGGTCTGGACCTCCAGCGCGTTGTGGTAACCGCCCGTGGCCTCCGGCACCGACTCGGGGTTGATCGGCCTCATCTGCATGGTCTCGATCACGTGTAGTCCTTCCGATTGTCCGGGGGAATCCGGATTACGGACTGTGACCTTAGTCTAAAGGTTGTCCCGGGGGACCGAATCCCGGACGGACCGGAACCGCGTCTCGCCCGGGTGTCTTCTGGTACCCGGATCGGGGTCCGACCCAACCTTCCCGGGGGGTGTCTTCGGCGTGGGAACGTCAGTTACGGGCGGGAGGCCCCTCGGGGCTCGTCGGCGGTGTGCCTCATCGCGGCGGCGCGGCCCGGCGTGTAGCCGTACTCCCGGGCGAAGGCGGCGATGAAGGCGGACGGGCTGGCGTAGCCGATGCGGTGGGCGACCTCCCCGACGGGCCGGGTCTCCAGCAGCGCCAGCGAGGCACGCAGGCGCAGCTTCGTCCGCCACTGCGAGTACGACATGCCGAACTCGCGGGTGAAGTCGCGTTGCAGGGTCTTGACGCTGACGTGCAGGCGTTCGGCCCACTCGGCGAGGCCGGTGGTGTCACCGGGGTCGTGTGCCAGCGCCATGGCGACCGTCACCGCGACGCCGGGCCGGCCGGCCTGCCGGTCGTCGGCCGGGTGGGACGGGACGCCGATGCCGGCCATGATGCGGCTGCGGGCCTCGGGGGCGTCCCGCTCGTCGTACCCGGGGTCGGTGAGCGCGAGGACGAGCCGTGCCGCCTCGGCGTCGATGGCGGCGACGCCGGCCCGCAGCCCGTCGAGGGCGGCGGGCACCTCGCGCAGGCAGATCCGGTAGACGGTCTGCCGGTCCGCCGCCTGCACCTCGTGGGTCACCGCCCGGTGGGCCCAGAACACCTCGTCGGGGCCGATGAAGCTGGTGTGCCGGCCGTGCCGGGCGGAGAGCAGGCCGTCGGGCGACCAGTAGAGCTGGTGCAGGAAGTCCTGCCGGTTCTCGCCGAACGCCAGGCGGGTCACCGAGCGGTATCTCAGGACGAGGATGCCGTCGGGTTGGCCGAGGCCGTAGCCGAACTCCTCGCAGCTGACGGGATCCGCCGCGAGGGACTCCGTGACGGTGACGCTCTGACCTCTCCCCGACATGGGTTGACCTCTCGTCGACATCCCGGAACCTTTGGTAAGGCTAGCCTAAGCTTTGCAGCCCAGCGGGGCTGCCACCCCCTTGCAGCCCCTCGAAGGATCAGTAGATGTCCGTACGACAGCACTGGCGTCTGGCCGCCGCCGCCCTGGCGCTCGCCGTGGTCACCGGTTGCGGCTCCGACGGCGCCGAATCCGCCGCGACGTCCGACGGCTCCGCCGGGACCCGCGTCTTCTCCGCCGACAACGGCGAGATCACCATCCCGGTCGACCCCGAGCGCGTCGTCGCCACCGGATACGCGGTGCCGGTCCTCATCGAGGCGGACGCCGCCCTGGTGGGGATCTCCACCTGGAAGCGCGGCCTGGCGATGATGACCGCGCAGGACCGGGCCACCTACGACCGGCTGTCCAAGGTGGCCGGCGAGGCGGCCGCCGAGACCAACTACGAGGCCATCGCCGCCGCCAAGCCGGACCTCATCGTGATCGGCGTGCCGAAGCCCGTCCTCGGCGACATCGACATGAAGCGGCTCGAGAGCATCGCGCCCGTCGTGGCGATCGGCCCGACGGTCCCCGACGCCTGGCGCGAGCTGTCCCGCCGCCAGTCCGACGCCGCCGGGCGCACCACGCACTTCCAGGCGGCCAAGGACGCGTACGAGAAGAAGGCGGGGGAGCTGAAGGCCAAGTACGGCGACGCCCTCGCCAGCCTCAAGTTCGGGCACGTCGGCGCGTACGGCGACATCTCCAAGGGCACGTTCCACCGCGAGTTCGCCAAGTCGTGGGGCACCAACATCGCCCAGGACGTGGGCGTGACCTACTACGGCGAGGTCAAGGAGAAGGGCGGGGGCGGGCTCGACGTCACCGAGTACCCGGCGATCGAGGAACTGCCGGAGAGCCTCGGCGCGGCCGACGCGATCACGTACACGCTCCAGCCCGACGGCACCCCCGCCGAGGCGGTGAAGCAGGTGCTCGACTCCGCACTGTGGAAGAACCTGCCCGCGGTCAAGGCCGGCCGGGTGTTCCCGTTGCAGTACACGGAGGCGGCGACGTACGAGTCTGCCCTCAGGACCCTCGACTCCGTCGACAAGGCGTTCGCGCCGCTGCTCGCGTCATGACCGTCGACCGCGACGATCCGGCCGGCCGGGTCGCCGCCCACCACCGCGCCGGCAGCGGTACGGCCCGGATCGGCTACCCGATCGGGGTGCGCGGCGTCCGGGTCGTCGCCCGGCGGCAGCTGACCCCGCGCATGCTGCGGCTGACCCTCGGCGGCCCGGCCCTCGCCGACTTCCACACCTACCAGGCGGACGACCACGTCAAGATCGTCTTTCCTGACCCGGACGGCACCCGCCGCGACCCCGTCCCGGACGGCCGGGGCATGCTCGACTGGCCACGCCCGCTGCCGACCACCCGCAAGTACACGGTGCGCCGGTACAACCCCGCCACCAACGAACTCGACCTGGACTTCGTGCTGCACGACGGCGGCGTCGCCTCGACGTGGGCGGCCACGGCGGCCGTGGGCGACGATGTGACGATCGCGGGCCCGCCCGGAGCGAAGGCGTTCCCGCACACCTACGACCACTACGTCCTCGCCGTCGACGCCACCGCCCTGCCGGCCGTCGCGCGGTGGCTGGAGGAAGCGCCGGCCGACGTGTCGGCGCACCTGGTGGCCGAGGTCGACGACGCCGCCGAACGGGGCTACCCGCTGGCGCCGCGCGACCGGGTGGCCGTGACGTGGCTGGTGCGCGAGGGCACCGGCTCGACGCTGGCGGAGGAGGTGCGGTCGCTGCGCCTGCCGGCCGGGCGTACGTTCCTCTTCGCGGCCGGCGAGGCGACCGACATCAGGCCCCTGCGCGCCTGGAGCCGGGACCGCCTGGACTCGCTGATCACCGGGTACTGGAAACGCGGGATCGCCGGGCTTGAAGACTGACCTGCCCCGACGGGCGACGCTCCTGCTCGTGTCCGCCGCGCTGCTCGTCGTCGCGGCGGGCACGAGCATGGTCGTGGGGGCGCGCCCCGTCGCGCCGGCCGAGGTGTGGCGGGCGCTCACCGACTTCGCGGGCACCACCGACCACCTCGTCGTACGCGACATCCGGCTGCCCCGCACGATCCTCGGCGTCTGCGTCGGCGCCGCCCTCGGCGCGGCCGGCGTGCTGATCCAGACCCTGACCCGCAACCCGCTGGCCGAGCCCGGGATCCTCGGCGTGACCGCCGGGGCCGGTTTCGCGATCAACCTGGGTGTCCTGGCGGGCGTCGCCGGGTCACAGGCCGGTCAGCTCGGTCTCGCGGTGGCCGGTGCCGTCGCCGCGGCGGTCGCGGTCCACGCCGTCGGGCGCTCCTCGCCGCTGCGGCTGGTCCTCGCCGGCGTCGCGCTGAGCTGGGTCCTGATGGGCGTCTCGCTCGGCCTGCGGCTGACCTTCCCCGACGTCTTCGACCGGTACCGGTTCTGGTCGGTGGGGGCGATGGCCGGCACCGAGCAGACCCCGTTGGTCCTGCCCGTGCTGGTGACCGTGGCCGGCCTGGTCGCCGCGATGGTCGCGGCCCGGCCGTTGAACGCGCTGGCGCTCGGCGAGCACGTCGCCCACGCGCTCGGCGCCCACGTGACGCGGATCCGGGTCACCGTCCTGGTGCTCGTCACGCTGCTCACCGGAGTCGCCACGGCCGTCGCCGGGCCGATCGCGTTCGTCGGCCTCATGGTGCCGCACCTGGCGCGGCGGCTCGCCGTCGACTCGATTCCCTGGATCATGGCGTACTCGATGCTGCTCGGCCCGTTCCTGCTGCTCGCCGCCGACGTCGGGTCGCGGATCCTGCTGCCCACGGGCGAGGTACCGGTGTCGATCGTCACGGCGTTCCTGGGCGGCCCGGTGCTGATCTGGGCCGTCCGTCGCTACGGCACGGCGGCGCTGTGAGCACGCTGACGCTGCGGGCGGGGCCGGTGATGGTCGAGGTCGAACGACGTACCGCCGTCGTGACGTCGGCGCTCGTCGCGGTCGCCGCAGCCCTCGCCCTGCTGGGGCTCTGCCAGGGGCAGGACTGGGCCAGCCCGGCGGAGGTGCTCACCGCACTGACCCGGGGCGGCGAGTCCGCCTTCGTGATCCGGGAGTGGCGGCTGCCCCGGGTGGCCGCGGCGCTGGTCTTCGGCGCCTCCCTCGGGCTCGCCGGGGCGGTCTTCCAGAACCTGACCCGCAACGCGCTGGGCAGCCCGGACGTCATCGGCCTCGACGCGGGCGCGTACACCGGGGCGCTGGTGGCGATCACGGTGCTGAACGGCACCGCCGGGCAGCTCGCGGCGGGCTCGGTGGCCGGCGGACTGCTGGCCGCCGCGGTCATCTACGTGCTGTCGCTGGACTCCGGGCTCAGCGGCCTCCGGCTGATCGTCGTCGGAATCGCCGTCAACGCGATGCTGACGGCGCTCAACTCCTGGATCGTCCTGCGGGCCGAGATCGACGTGGCGCTCGCCGCGACCGGGTGGAGCGCCGGCTCGCTCAACGGCGTCGACTGGGCCGAGGTCCGTCTCCCGTTCGCCGTCATCGGGCTGTTCGTGCTGCTGCTCGTCGTGATCTCCCACGCCATGCACCAGGCGGCGCTGGGCGACCAGGTCGCCCGCACCACCGGCGTACGCCTGGGCCGGCTCCGGCTGCTGATGGTCCTGGCCGGCGTCGGCTGCACCGCGACCGTGACCGCGATCGCCGGGCCGGTGGTGTTCATCGCCCTCGCCGCGCCCCAGATCGGTCGGCGGCTCGCGCGGGCCGCCGGGGTGCCCCTGGTGCCGGCGGCGCTGACCGGCGGGGTGCTGCTGCTGGCCGCCGACCTCGTCGCGCAGGTGCTGCTGGCGCCGGTCGCGCTGCCGGTCGGCGTGGTCACGACGGCCATCGGCGGCTGCTATCTCATCTGGCTGCTCGGCATGGAGGTGAAACGACGGTGACCAGCCGCCTGACCGCGGAGGACGTCACGCTCGGCTACGGCGAGCGGGTGGTGTCGACGCGGGTGAGCCTGGCCGTGCCGGACGGCACGTTCACGGCAATCGTCGGGCCCAACGCGTGCGGGAAGTCGACGTTGCTGAAGGCGTTCGTCCGGCTGCTCACGCCCTCGTCGGGCACGATCCGCCTCGACGGCCGGGACGTCGCCGAGCACCGGCCGAAGCGGTTCGCGCGTCAGGTCGGCTTCCTGCCCCAGGGCCTCGTCGCCCCGGAGGACATCGTCGTCCGGCGGCTCGTCGCCCGGGGCCGGTACCCGCACCAGTCCCTGCTCGCCACCGGGTCGGCCGCCGACGAGGAGGCCGTCCGGTCGGCCATGGCGGTGGCCGGCGTCACGGACCTCGCCGAGCGGCCCGTCGAGGAGCTCTCCGGGGGCCAGCGGCAACGGGTCTGGATCGCGATGGTGCTGGCCCAGGAGACGCCGTACCTGCTGCTCGACGAGCCCACCACCTTCCTCGACATCACCCACCAGTACGAGCTGCTGGCGCTCTTCGCGTGGCTGCGCGACGAGGGGCGCACGATCGTCGCCGTCCTGCACGACATCAACCAGGCGTGCCGGTTCGCCGACCACATCGTGGCGATGAAGGACGGCCGGGTGGTCGCGCAGGGGCCGCCGGCCGACGTGGTGGACGCCGCCCTCATGCGCGAGGTGTTCGGCCTGCCGAGCCTGGTGATGCCGAACCCGGCGACGGGGACCCCGATGGTGGTGCCGACCGTCTGACTCCGGGGTTGACCTGAAGCGGGATTGAGGTTGTCGGATGGGGACATGCGTGCCATTCGGCTTCACGAGTTCGGTCCCCCCGGAAACCTGGTGCTCGACGACCTGCCCGACCTGACACCCGGCCCCGGCCAGGTCCGGATCGCGGTGTCGGCCAGCGGCGTGCACCTGCTCGACACGACCCTGCGCCGGGGCGAGGCCGGCGGCCCGCTCCCGCTGCCCGACCTGCCCACCATCCCCGGCCGGGAGGTCGCCGGCGTCGTCGACGAGCTGGGCGAGGGCGTGGACGGGGCGTGGCGCGGGCGGCGGGTCGTCGCGCACCTGGGCATGGTGCCGGGCGGGTACGCCGAGCAGGCGGTCACCGACGTCGGCTCGCTGTACGCCGTACCGCCGGGGCTGACCGACGCCGAGGCGGTGGCCGCGGTCGGCACGGGCCGTACGACACTCGGGATCTTCGACCTGGAGCCGCCGACGGCGGACGACGTCGTCTTCGTGCCGTCGGCGGCCGGCGGGGTCGGCTGGCTGCTGGCGCAGGCCGCGCGGACGACCGGCGCCACCGTGGTGGCGGCGGCGCGCGGCGCCGACCGGACGGCGAAGCTGCGCGAGCTGGGCGCGGACCTCGTGGTGGACTACGGCCAGCCGGACTGGGTCGGGACGGTGCGGGACCGGGTCGGCGGCCTGAGCCTGGTGTACGACGGGGTGGGCGGCGCGGTGGGCCGGGCCGCCCTGGAGCTGACGCGGCCGGGCGGCCGGTTCATGATGTTCGGCTGGTCGGCCGGCGAGGCGACCCGGATCGACACCGGCGACGTCATCGGCCGGGGCCTGACCGTGGGCTGGCTGGGTCAGCGGCTTCGCGCCCTGCCCGGCGGCATCCCGGCGCTGGCCGCCCGGTCGCTGGAGCTGGCCGGGCAGGGCTGGTGGCGACCGCTGGTTTCGACCTACCCGCTGGCCGACGCCGCCACCGCGCACGACGACCTGGAGGGACGCCGGGCGCTCGGCAAGGTGGTGCTCACCGTCGCACGCTGACCCGGCGCCTCAGCCGGCCGGCCGGCGGGCCACCAGGTACGCCTGCGGCGTGCGCTCCGGCTGGCTCCCGAAGGCCTCGGGCTCGCGCACCAGCCGGACGCGGACGTCCAGCCCCGCGTCGGTCAGCAGCTCGGCGACCCGGTCCGGTCGGCGGCGCCGGAATTCCAGCGAGACCGGGTGGCCGAGCGCCTCGGTCAGGTGCAGCGGCTCGTCGCCGACCTGGAACGCCAGGACCAGGTGACCGCCGGGCGTCAACGTCCGGTGGAAGTCCGCGAAGGTGGCCGGGAGCAGGTCGTCCGGGACGTGGATGGTCGAGTACCAGGCCACGACGCCGCTGAGGGAGGCGTCGGGCAGCCCCAGATCGGGCATCGCGCCCACGTCGAAGCGCAGGTCGGGGTGGACCCGGCGGGCGACCTCGACCATCCGCGGGGAGAGGTCGATGCCGAACGCGTCGAGCCCGAGCCCGTGCAGGTACCCGGTGAGCCGGCCGGGGCCGCAGCCGACGTCGGCGACGGGCCCGTTCCCGGCGGCGCGCACGAGGTCGGCGAAGGCGGTGAGGACCGCCCGCTCCCACGGGTTGGCGACCAGCTCGTCCTGGAACCGCTCGGCGTAGTCGACGGCCAGGGCGTCGTAGGACGATCGGGTGTCATGCGGGTGCTCGGATTCGATCACGCCCAGGCACGCTACCGGTCCTGCGCGCCGAACGGCGAACACCTGCGCTACGCGGCGTAGGCGGACGTAACGAGATTCGTGCACAAGACGCTGCGCCGGCAGTCCGCGCGGATTCCCACTGGCGGGAATAGGCTCCGTCGTATCGGCGGCCAGCACGGCGATGGCCATCGCGTACCGGAGGTCGGACGCGGATCGAGGGGGCGCGTCCGGCGCCGGTGTCGCTGCCTCCCGTCGCGGCCCGGCTCCGTCAGCTCCCCGGGAGCTGCTCGGCCCTCGTGACCACCCGGTCGATCAGGCCGTACTCGCGGGCCTGCTCGGCGGTGAACCACCGGTCGCGGTCCCAGTCCCGCTGGATCTCCTCCAGGCTGCGCCCGCTGTGCCGGGCGATCAGCTCCTGCATGGTCTGCTTCACGTGCAGCATGTTCTCCGCCTGGATCGTGATGTCCGCGGCGGTGCCGCCCATCCCGCCGGACGGCTGGTGCATCATGATCCGTGAGTGGGGCAGCGCGTAACGCTTGCCGGCCGTGCCCGCGCAGAGCAGGAACTGCCCCATCGAGCCGGCGAAGCCGAGCGCCACCGTCGCCACGTCGTTGCGGACGAACCGCATCGTGTCGTAGACGGCCATGCCCGCGCTGACCGAGCCACCCGGCGAGTTGATGTAGAGCACGATGTCCCGCTCCGGATCCTCGGCGGCGAGCAGCAGCATCTGGGCGCAGATCTGGTTCGCCGAGGCGTCGGTGACCTCGGTGCCGAGGAAGATGATCCGCTCCTTCAGCAGCCGGTCGAACACCTGGTCGCCGAAGGACGGCTGCCCACCGTCAAACATCCGTACGTCGAGACCGATCATCGCGTCCGCCCTTCCGGCACTGCCGGCGGGCGACCGGAGGGGCGCCCGGGGGACCGGCACATCCAGCCTGCGCGGAACGTGACGCGCGGGGCCAGCCGTTCTGCCGGCGGCAGATCAGCCGACGGCAGAACCGGCCGGCCTAGACGACGGTCAAGGTCCGCGTGCCCGCCCGTGTCCGCCCGCAGCCCAGCGCGACGCGGGTACGCGGACCGGAGCGCCCGCCCACGGCGGAGGCGTGCCGCCCGACCCGCAGGGTCGTGCCGCCCGAACGCGGAGCCAGGTGGAGCAGGGGACCGCCGGCCCGGGGAGCGACCCGCACGGCCGGGGCGGCGGCGTCGGGCCGGCCGACCTCCGCCCGCTCCAGCCGGGCCAGGCCGGCCCGGGGTGCGGACGGGATGCGCGGCTCGACCCGACGCAGGTCGTCGCGCGCCTCCTCCAACAGGTCGGACAGGTGGATGCCGAGCGCCCGGCAGATCGCCGCGAGCACCTCCGAGGAGGCCTCCTTGCGACCGCGTTCGACCTCGGAAAGGTAGGGCACCGACACTCCGGCGGCCTCGGCCACCTCGCGCAGCGTGCGGCCCTGCCGCAGCCGGAGCCGGCGCAGCACCCCGCCGATCACTCGTCGCAGCAACGACATGCGGGCCTCACTCTCGGGCTCGTCGTCCGGGACAACCCCATCATGCCCCCTGTCGGGCGCGCGGGTCGTCCCGTCGTGCCGCGCGTCGTGGGGTGAGCCGGGGTGACCCGGGTCGACGACCCCGCCGTGCGAGATCCGCGCTGGCCGCTATGTTGTGGTCGTGCAGGCGACGACAGGGCCGGGACAGGCCCTCACGTGATCCACTTTCCGGCCCAGCGACGGGGCCCCCTGAGCGCGCTGAGTCTCCGACTGGCCGCCGCCATCGGCCTGGTCTTCGCCACCGTCGCCGTGGTCTACCTCGACCGGGACGGCTACCGCGACGTCAACGAGGACGCGCTGACCCTCCTCGACTGCTTCTACTACGCGGTGGTCACCCTCTCGACCACCGGCTACGGGGACATCACCCCGGTCAGCCAGACGGCCCGGCTGATCAACGTCGTCTACATCACGCCCGCCCGGGTGATCTTCCTGATCATCCTGGTCGGCACCACCCTGGAAGTGCTGACCGAGCAGTACCGCACCGGGCGTCGCCTGTCGCGGTGGAGGAGAGCCGTGAAGGACCACGTCATCATCTGCGGCTACGGGACGAAGGGCCGCAGCGCGGTCTCCGCCCTGATGGAGAACGGGCTCGACAAGTCCCGGATCGTGGTGGTGGAACGCAGCGGTCCGGCGCTGCGGCAGGCCACCTCGGCCGGCCTGGTGGCGATCGAGGGCTCGGCGACCCGCTCGTCGGTGCTCAACGAGGCGCACGTACGCAACGCCAAGGCGGTGATCATCGCGACCGACAGCGACGACGCCTCGGTCCTGGTGGCGTTGACCGTACGGCAGCTCACCGCCGGGCAGGTGCGGATCATCGCCGCCGCCCGGGAGGCGGAGAACGCCCCGCTGCTCAAGCAGAGCGGCGCCCACCACGTGATCGTCTCCTCGGCCACCGCCGGCCGGCTGCTGGGCCTGTCCACCTCGGCCCCGCCGCTGATCGACGTGGTGGAGGACCTGCTCACCCCCGGCCAGGGCATGGCGCTGGCGATGCGCTCCGCCGAGCGCTCCGAGGTGGGCCGCTCGCCCCGGGAGCTGGAATCGCTGGTAATCGCCCTGGTCCGGCGGGGCAAGGTGGTCACCCTGGCCGACAAGGCCGGCGCGGTCATCGAGACCGGCGACATGCTGGTGCACGTACGCGACGACCGCCCGCACGCGACAGCCGCCCCCTGATCCGTGGTCGCCCTTGATCGGTCGGGCGTTGGTGGCGGGCCGCGGACGTCCGATCCGTGGGTCCGAGCCGGCACCGCTCTTCGCATGGTCAACGGACCCGTCTGTGGTCACGTTCGGTAACAACTCGTCATCCGAGCGCCACTGCAGTCCGTGCCCTTTGCTCTGCATCCATATACGCGCCAGCTACCCTGAGTGCCTGGTGCGTATGCGGCTGCAGAGCAAAGGGCCCACAAGGTCGGGGCGACCCGTCAGCGCGACTTTCAATGAATTCGCTGTTCACAGGGCTGCCAACCTCATTGGCGGCAGTTAGGGCTCGTTTCAAAGCCGACGTCGCTGTCACTGAACGTAGTGAATCGCGAGGAGGCGAGTCCTGTCACTCAACGTGACGCGGCGATGCGGCCCCGGCTCTCGGGTTCCGGCAACCGCGAGAAGGGTCCGCCACCGGTCGGTGGCGGACCCTTCTCGCGGTTCTGGCCCCTTGGGCGGCCAGCCTCCCCGACTTCTCGCTCAGGGGCGGCCGGCCGCGCCGGTCAGAGGATGGTCCAGGTGTCCCCGCTGGCGAGGAGTCCGGCGAGCTGCTGCTCCGGGGTCTCGGTGACCTTCGCCTTCGCCTCGGCGAGCTGCTCCTGCACCACGCTGTCGTACGACGGCCGGTCCACCGAGCGGAACACGCCGATCGGGGTGTTCCGCAGGTCCAGGCCGGGCAGGCGGGAGAGCGCGAAGGCGTACGCCGGGTCGGTGACCGTCGCGTCGTGCACGACGATCTCACCCGGGCTGACCGACGCGGTCTCCCGGACCTCCAGGCCGAACCCGCCGGGCGGGTGCACGACGCAGAACTGCCCGTCCTTGCCGAACGTGATCGGCTGCCCGTGCTCCAGCCGGATCAGGAAGTCGTCGCGGGTGGCCGGCTCCTTGAGCTGGTCGAACGCGCCGTCGTTGAAGATGTTGCAGTTCTGGTAGATCTCCACGAACGCCGAGCCCTGGTGCTCCGCCGCCGCCCGCAGCACCGACTGGAGGTGCTTGCGGTCCGAGTCGATGGTGCGGCCGACGAAGGTGGCCTCGGCCCCGAGGGCGAGCGACAGCGGGTTGAACGGCGCGTCGGCCGAGCCGGCCGGGGTCGACTTCGTGACCTTCCCGACCTCGGAGGTCGGCGAGTACTGCCCCTTCGTCAGGCCGTAGATCCGGTTGTTGAACAGCAGGATCTTCAGGTTGACGTTGCGGCGCAGCGCGTGGATCAGGTGGTTGCCGCCGATGGAGAGGGCGTCGCCGTCGCCGGTCACCACCCAGACCGACAGGTCGGGCCGGGAGACCGACAGGCCGGTGGCGATCGCCGGGGCGCGGCCGTGGATCGAGTGCATCCCGTAGGTGTTCATGTAGTACGGGAAGCGGGAGGAACAGCCAATGCCGGAGACGAACACGGTCCGCTCGCGGGGGATGTTCAGTTCCGGCATGAACTGCTGGATCGCGGCGAGGATCGCGTAGTCGCCGCAGCCGGGGCACCAGCGCACCTCCTGGTCGGACTTGAAGTCCTTGGCGGTGAGCTTGAGGGCGACGGGCTCAGACATTCTTCAGGACCTCTTCCAGCATCGTCTCCAGCTCGACGGCCGTGAACGGCAGGCCGCGGACCTGGTTGTAGCCGATCGCGTCGACCAGGTACTTCGCCCGGATCACATGGGCGAGCTGGCCGAGGTTCATCTCGGGGATGACCACGCGGTCGTAGGAGCGCAGCACCGTGCCGAGGTTGGCCGGCATCGGGGCGAGGTGCCGCAGGTGCGCCTGCGCGATGGCGTGGCCGCGCTGGCGCAGGCCCCGGCACGCCGCGCCGATCGGCCCGTACGTGGAGCCCCAGCCGAGGACCAGCACCCGGGCGTCGCCGTCCGGGTCCTCGACCTCGACGTCCGGCACCGGGATCGTCTCGATCCGGGCCGCCCGGGTGCGCACCATGAAGTCGTGGTTCGCCGGGTCGTACGAGATGTCGCCGGTCTTGTCGGCCTTCTCCAGGCCGCCGATGCGGTGCTCCAGCCCGGCGGTGCCCGGGATGGCCCACGGCCGGGCCAGGGTCTCCGGGTCGCGCAGGTACGGCAGGAACGTGGTGCCGTCGTCGCCGTTGGGCTTCGTGGCGAACTCGACCCGCAGGTCGGGCAGCGACTCGACGTCGGGCAGCAGCCACGGCTCGGAGCCGTTGGCGACGTAGTTGTCGGACAGCAGGATGACCGGCGTGCGGTAGGTCAGCGCGATCCGGGCCGCCTCGATGGCCGCGTGGAAGCAGTCCGACGGCGACTTCGGCGCGATCACCGCGACCGGCGCCTCGCCGTGACGGCCGTAGAGCGCCATGTTGAGGTCGGCCTGCTCGGTCTTGGTGGGCATGCCCGTGGAGGGACCGGCCCGCTGCACGTCGACGATGACCAGCGGCAGCTCCAGCGCCACCGCGAGGGAGATCGTCTCGCTCTTGAGCGCGACGCCCGGGCCGCTGGTGGTGGTGACGCCGAGCGAGCCGCCGTACGACGCGCCCAACGCCGCGCCGACCGCGGCGATCTCGTCCTCGGCCTGCATGGTGAGCACGCCGAAGCGCTTGTGCTTGCTCAGCTCGTGCAGGATGTCCGAGGCCGGGGTGATCGGGTAGGCGCCCAGGAAGACCGGCAGCCCGGAGCGGACGCCGGCGGCCACCAGGCCGAGCGACAGGGCCGCGTTGCCGGTGATGTTGCGGTAGGTGCCCGGCCGCATCTTCGCCGGCTTGACCTCGTAGCGGACCGCGAAGTCCTCGGTGGTCTCGCCGAAGTTCCAGCCGGCCCGGAACGCCGCGACGTTCGCCGCGACCAGCTCGGGGCGGGCGGCGAACTTGCGCTCCAGGAAGCGCAGCGTCGACTCGTACGGCCGGTTGTACATCCAGGAGAGCAGGCCGAGGGCGAACATGTTCTTGGCCCGTTCGGCGTCCTTCTTGGACACGGCAAGCTCGGCGAGCGCGCCCACCGTCATCGAGGTCAGCGCCACCGGGTGCACGACGTAGCCGGCGAGGGAGTCGTCCTCGAGCGGGTTCGACTGGTAGCCGACCTTGGCCAGGTTGCGCTTGGTGAACTCGTCGGTGTTGACGATGATGTCCGCGCCCCGCGGCAGGTCGGCGAGGTTCGCCTTGAGCGCCGCCGGGTTCATCGCCACCAGCACGTTCGGCGAGTCGCCGGGGGTCAGGATGTCGTAGTCGGCGAAGTGCACCTGGAAGCTCGACACGCCCGGCAGGGTGCCGGCGGGAGCCCGGATCTCCGCCGGGAAGTTCGGCAACGTGGAGATGTCGTTGCCGAGCTGCGCGGTCTCCGAGGTGAACCGGTCGCCGGTGAGCTGCATGCCGTCGCCGGAGTCACCGGCAAACCGGATCACCACCCGGTCCAGTTGACGGATCTGCTTGGTCACGCCTGCACCTCGCTTCGCTGGGCGCGGTCGCGCGGGCGGCTGAACATGATGGTGACCTCGCCTTGCCCGGCCACGTGACCTCCTTGACGCACCGCTGCACCAGACCCGCCGAGGCGGGCCCGGTCCGCTGTAGTTACCTCACCTGAGAGCCTACGTCGAATCGCGGCCCCAACCTTCTCGGAGGCCGCCCTGTGGGATGCGATCCAGCGAGATTCCACCCCGATTTGAGGTGTTTCCGTCCGCCCGCCGTAATCCAGATCACCGGTCGCGGGGTGGGCGGGACGCAGACCCGGTCGGACCAGGGCCGCCCGGGTCACTCGGTCGGTGCCGTGGACGGTCCGCCCGCCGGGGCGGTCGTCCGCCGCCGCAGGGACGTGGTCGCCAGCGTGAGGGCGAACACCACCAGCAGCGTCGAGACCACGATCAGCAGGATCGCCGTCCGCCGTACCGAGCCACCTCCGCCGTCGCCGCTGACGGCCGCGGCGTCGGCGGCGAGCACGCCCTGCGACCCGGTCGGCGCGGGCGGCGAGGCCACCGGGGTCGCCAGCGCGGCGGCGGCGGTGATCCGGAAGCTCATCTGCACCTGCCGGGCCCGGCCGCTGCGCGGGTCGAGCTGGCCGAGCACCGCGCCGGCCAGCGGGGCCTGCCGCTGCGCCTCGGGGGTCGCGGAGACCGGCAGCCGCAGCTGTACGGTCCGGCCGGCGGCGAGAGTGCCCAGCTCGCAGCGCGTACGGGAGGGGTCGACCGTGGTGCAGCCGGACGGGGGCGTCGGCACGGTCACCCCGGCCGGCAGGACCACCTCGATCCGGCCCTCGGCGTCCACCTTCCCGGTGTTGCCCAGGCGCACGTCGAGCCCGCTCGACCCGCCACTGATGTCGAAGGAGACCGCGTCGGCGTCCAGCCTGATCCCCGGCACCGGCGGGCCGGGCGGGAAAAGCACCGCGAACCCCTCGTCGTCGCCCACCGGGCCGGGCACGCCGGGGGCGGTCGCGGTGACCCGGACGGAGCCGCTGAGCGGCATCCGCTTCCAGGCGTCGCCGTCGACGCGTACCCGGAGCAGGGTGCTGAACCGGGCGCCGGGCGCGCTGGCCCACTCCCCGCAGCGGCGCTCTCCGCCGCCGACCGGGGCGCAGCCCGCGGTGCCGGCGTCGGACAGCCCGGCCGGCAGCGTGTAGGACAGCCCGATCCGGGCGGGCGTGGCGCCCGTGTTCGTGATGGTCACCCGGAGCGTGGTCACCGTGCTCGGCGCGTTCCAGTACGCGGCGGTCAGGGTGATGTCGTCGGTCGTGACGCTGACCCCGGCCAGGGGCGCCGGCGGGGTGGTGGCGGGCGCGGAGGGCCGGACCGGCGGCACCGACGGCGCCGGGGGCGGTGCGGCGGTGGTCGGTGCGGCGGTGGTCGGCGCCGGCTGCTCCGGGGCCGTCGTCGTCGGGGCCGGCTCGGTCGTCGGGGCCGGTGGCGTGGTCTCCGGCGGCGGCGCCGTGGTCGAGGGCGCCTCGGTGGGCACCGGCCCCGTGTCCGTCGGATCCGCCGTGGGCGTGTCCCCGCCCGGCTCGCCGGCCGGCTCGGTCGCGGTGGAGGCGGCCCGGGCGCCGGTCGGTGCGGCGGTCGCCCAGCCGGGCACCGCGGCGACGGTCAGCCCGACCGCGAGGCCGATCGCCAACAGGGGCACGACGCGTCGGTCACGCGCCCGCCGGCCGGGCCGTACGTCCACGCGAGCCATCTGTCCTCCGGTGACGATGAGTGAGATCCCAATATTCGGCAATTGTTGCCAGAGGGCACTAGTCCCGCCGGGAAACGAATCCGTAACGGGTTCGACCCGGGCCGCGACGAGGAGCGGTAGGCTCAGCGACCGTGACCGGTTACCTGGGCTCGTACGCGACGCTCGGGCTGCTGCTGCTCGCCAGCGTCCTCTTCTTCGTTACGGCGTTCTCGGCCAACCGGGTGTTACGTCCTGCCCGTCCGGCGGATCCCTTCGGCAAGCGCACCAGCTACGAGTGCGGCCTCGACCCCGTCGGCGCCGACTGGGCGCAGATGCAGGTCCGTTACTACGTGTACGCGTACCTCTACGTGTTGTTCGCCGTGGAGTCGGTGTTCCTCTTCCCCTGGGCGGTCGTCTTCGACCGGCCGGGGTTCGGCATGGTCACGGTCGTGGAGATGGCGGTCTTCGTCGCGGTGCTGGCGCTCGGCATCCTCTACGCCTGGCGGAAGAACATCCTGCGCTGGTCCTGACCTCGGCCTCGGTCAGCCCCTCACCGCCCTGTCCCGCCACGGGCGGCCGCCGCTCCCGCACGGCGACGGTCAGGCGAGCCCGCGCCGGGTCAGCGTCGGCGGACGGTCGCCTCGGATCGAGGCGACCATGTCGAGCACCCGCCGGGTGGGGCGGACCTGGTGCGCGCGGAACACCCGGGCGCCCAGCCAGGCCGAGACCGCCGTGGCCGCGAGCGTTCCCTCCAGCCGTTCGGCCACCGGCAGGTCCAGCGTCTCGCCGATGAAGTCCTTGTTCGACAGGGCCACCAGCAGCGGCCAGCCGGTGCCGGAGAGCTCGCCGAGCCGGCGGGTGATCTCCAAGGAGTGTCGGGTGTTCTTGCCGAAGTCGTGCGCCGGGTCGATCAGGATCCCGTCGGCGCGTACGCCCAACGCGACCGCGCGTTCGGCGAGCCCGGTCACCGTCGTGAGCACGTCGGCGACCACGTCGGCGAAGGCCGCGCGGTGCGGGCGGGTCCGGGGCGCCAGGCCGCCGGCGTGCGAGCAGACCAGTCCGGCGCCCGTCTGCGCCGCCACCTGTGCCAGGGCCGGGTCGGCGCCGGACCAGGTGTCGTTGAGCAGGTCGGCGCCCGCCGCCACCGCCTCCACCGCCACCTCGGCCCGCCAGGTGTCGATCGAGATCACCACGTCGGGGAAGGCGGCCCGGACGGCGGCGATGGTCGCCACCGTACGACGGATCTCCTCGGCCACGTCGACCTCGGCGCCGGGACCGGCCTTGACACCGCCGATGTCGATGATCTCGGCGCCCTCCTCGACCGCCCGCTCCACGGCGCGCAGCGCGCTGTCCTGGGCGAAGGTCGCGCCCTGGTCGAAGAACGAGTCCGGCGTGCGGTTGACGATCGCCATCACCACCAGCTCGTCCGGGCCGAACGTGCGCCCACCGAGCCGAAGCGCCCCGGCCATGCCGCCTCCTGAAGGTCCACCGCCGACCCGTCCCCGCCGTCGGCCGATGACGACGCTAGCCGGTCCGCCCGGGTCGGGCCCCGCCGGTCCGCCGTCGCCGCCTCCCGTAGGGGTGCGTCGGGCGGGGGGTCTTCGGCACGGATCCG
>NZ_WAAS01000125.1:0-18412 GCF_008806585.1 Micromonospora sp. AMSO12t | reverse complement strand
CAGTCCCTGTGGGGTGGGGGTGCGGTGGATCTGTGAGACGGGTACGACGACGTCGGCGGCCTCGTCGATGCCGGCCGCCACCGCCGCCGACTGCAACGACGTGCCGCCGAGGTGGAAGAAGCCGTCGCGTGCCCCGACCCGGTCCAGCCCGAGCACCGCCGCGAAGACCCCCGCGACGAGGCGTTCGGAGTCGGTGGCCGGCTCGGTGTACGGCACGTCGAGGTCGGGGCGTTGCGCGTCGGGTGCCGGTAGCGCCCGTCGGTCGATCTTGCCGGTGCCGCCGACGGGGAACCGGTCGAGGACCATGATCACGGCGGGGACCATGTAGGGCGGGAGCACGGCGGCGGCGTGCTCCCGTAGCTCGGCGGTGACGGGGAGGCGACCCTCGCGCCCGGTGACGTAGCCGACCAGCCGGGCGGTGCCGTGGTCCTCGCGGCGGGTGACGACGGCGGTGCCGACGTCGGGGTGTTGTTCGAGGACGGCCTCGATCTCGCCGAGTTCGATGCGGATCCCGTTGACCTTGACCTGGTGGTCCATCCGGCCGAGGATCTCGAGTGCTCCGGTGGTGTTCCACCGGCCCAGGTCGCCGGTGCGGTAGGCGGTGCCGCCGCCGTACGGGTCGGTGACGAACCGTTGGGCGGTGAGTTCGGGTCGGTTGAGGTATTGGTGGGCGACCCCGGCGCCGGTGATGAGGATTTCGCCGGGCACGCCCACGGGGACGAGGTCGAGGTTGGCGTCGACGACGCGGATCTGCCGGTTGGGCATGGGCCAGCCGATCGGCACGTACGCGCCGGGCCAGCCCGTCGACGCGTCGAACCAGGTGCACGCGACGGATGCCTCGGCGGGCCCGTACGCGTTGACGAGGCGGGCGCCGGCGGCCATCCACCGTTGCGCCATGCGGGGCGGGATCGGCTCCCCGGCGAGGGTCACGCAGGACATGCTCGGGCAGTCGGCCGGGTCCACGGCGGCGAGATTCGTGGGCGGGCAGAACGCGTGGGTTGCCTGCTCCTTCGCGATCAGGTCGGTGAGGCGGCGGGCGTCGAGGAGATCGTCGCGGGAGCTGACGACGACGCGGGCGCCGGAGGTCAGCGCGGTGTAGATCTCGCCGAGGGCGACGTCGAAGACCGGCGCGCAGCAGTGCAGCATCCGGCTGTCCGGGCCGACCGCGCATTCCTCGCGCATCCAGGTGAGGAAGTTGGTCAGCATGTCGTGGGTCAGCGCGACGCCCTTCGGCGTGCCCGTGGAGCCGGACGTGTAGATGACGAACGCTGGCGCGGACGCCTCGACGACCGGCAGGTCGACGGGTTCGGCCGCCTCCACGGCGGGCCACTCGTCGTCGAGGGCGACGACCCGTACGCCGTCGGGTCGGGGGATGCGTGGGGCGACCTCGCCGACGGTGAGCACGACCCGGGCGCCGTGGTCGGCCAGCAGCAGCCGCATCCGCTCCGCCGGCCAGGACACGTCCATCGGCGTGTACGCGGCTCCCGCCCGCAGCACGGCCAGGGTGGCGATCAACGTCCAGAGGCTGCGGTCCAACGCCAGCGACACCACGTCACCGGGCCGTACGCCCAGCGACCGTAGCTGCGCGGCCAGTGCCCCCGAGCGGCGGGCCAACTCCGCGTACGTCAGCACCTCCCCGCCGGCGACGCCCGCCACCGCGTCCGGCGTGCGCCGCGCCCACTCCAGCACCAGCTCGTGGATCGGCTCGGCCGGCACCGGGCGGGTCGGACCCCGGCCCCAGCCCAGCAGCCGCTCCCGCTCCGCGTCCCCCACCAACGGCAACCCCGACAGTGCGGTCTGCGGCGCTGCCGACCCCACGGACGCCAACAGCACCACCTGGTCCACCAGGCCCCGCACCCACTGGGCCGAGAACCCGTCCGCCGCGTAGTCCACCCGGATCGCCGATCCGTCGCCCGCGACGGTCACGTCCACGTCCACGTCCACCACGTCCGGTCCCACCTCGGCCACCGGAGCGTCCACCAGCCCGACCACCACCGGACCCGCCGCGTCCCGCGCGACCGGCTGGGCCAGCGCCGCGGCCACCCGCGACACCAGCTCCCCGAAGCCCGGATCATCCGTGACGTCGACCCGCAGCACGCCACCCGACGACAGCCCCACCGCCACCTCGGCCTGGCCGGTGTACCGGGCCAGCACTCCCAGCAGACCGGCCAGCAGCACCGCGCCGGGGGGCCGCGCGCCGGCCGGGCCGGGCACGTCGACCGGCCGGAACTCGGAGGCCGCCCGGGCCGGCCACGCGGTCGGCCGGCGCAGGTCCCCCATCAGGTCGAGGACCTCGAAGTCGGGCCCGACGACATCCGTGGCCTGGGCACGACCACCAACGAACCCGACAGACATCAGTCAACCTCCGATCAGGCCCGGCGTCGCCTGCGGGGGTACGCCGGGGAAGAACCACGAACTCCGGGGACGCGGCCCGCGCGCCCACGGCCATGACAAGCAGCCCGATGTGTACGGGGTGGACGGTCAACCGGTGGTGGGTGAGCCCGCCGGCCCGGCTTCCAGGAAGCGCAGCATGTGCCCGTTCAGCTCCTCGGCGAAGCTGTACGGCAGGTAGTCGGTGCGGATGGTGACGCGCAGGAGGGCGTGGTCGGCGCGGGGAAGCACCTCGACCGTGAGCCCGTTGGGCACCTCCCGCGCGTACGGGTCGACGACCTCCTCGGCCCGGCAGCCGGGCAGTTCCAGCGGAAGCACCACGTTGTCCTGGAACACGAAGGTCGGCAGGCTGGCGACCACCTCGCCGGAGAGCCCGGCGGCGGGGTCGTCGGCGGTCTCCGCGAAGGGGACGTCCTGGGCCCGCATCAGGTCGCTGATCGTCTCGTTGACCCGCAGGACGAGTTTGTCGTCCTCCGGCCCGTCGAAGCGCACCCGGACGCAGTTGAGGTTCAGCCGGGTGGTGAAGGCGGAGTCGAGGACGCGGCTGCCCCGCTTGGCCACCACCATCAGCAGGCCGATGTCGTCCTGCTGGTGGACGGCGCGCAGCGCGGAGGCGAACGCCGCGACGAAGTAGCTGGACCGGCTGAACCGCTGCTCCCGGGCGGCCCGGTCCCAGCGCTGCATGACCTCCGGCGTGACGGTGACGGTGTGCCCGGCCTTCGGACCCCACGCCAGCGCCTGCTCCAGCGGTGCGGTGGCGTCGCCCCGGCCCTGGCGGGGCAGGCCGCGCAGTTGTTCGCGCCAGTAGGCCCGCTGCGCGTCGAGGTCGGCGGCGTCGCGCAGCCGGGCGTACTCCTCGTACGACTGGCGCAGCGTCGGCGCCGGCCGCGCCCACTCGGGGGCCGCGCCCGACAACCGCGCCGCGTAGGCGTGGCTCAGGTCCCGCACCAGCAGCGCGTACGACCAGCCGTCGAAGGCGATGTGGTGGATGCCCACGCCGAACAGGACCCGCCCGGTCGACTTCTCCCGGATCAGGGCGGCCCGCCAGACGCGGCCCTGGGTGTAGTCGAGTGGCTGCTGCACCGCCTCGGCGAGCTGGTCCAGGGCCTCCTGCGCGCTGGCGGCGTCGGTGAGCAGCCGCAGCTGCGGCATCGCCGGGTTCGGCGGGACGAGCGCCACCGGGGGAGCCGTCCGCCGGTAGCGGGCGTGCAGGGCCTCGTGTCGGCGGTGCACGTCGCCCAGCGCCGCCATCAGCGCCCGCAGGTCCAGCTCGCCCTCGATCCACCAGGTGACCGGGACGACGACCTCCGGCGGCGACATCAGGCACTTCGCGACCTGCTGCGCGAGGGGAACCGGGCCGGGACGCTGACGGGCCTGCCCGGCGGTCGAGCCGGCGTCCGTACGGCGGGGCGCGGTGGTCAGCCAGTGGGCCAGCGCCTGCGGGGTGGGGGTGCGGTGGATCTGCGAGACGGGCACGACGACGTCGGCGGCCTCGTCGATGCGCGTCGCCACCGCCGCCGACTGCAACGACGTGCCACCCAGGTCGAAGAAGCTGTCGCCCGTGCCGACCCGGTCGATGCCGAGGACGGTCGCGAACACGGCGGCGACGAGGCGCTCCTCGTTCGTCGCCGGCTCGACGAACTCCACCCCGAGGTCGGGGCGTCGGGTGTCGGGTGCGGGCAGGGCCCGCCGGTCGACCTTGCCGGTGCCGCCGACGGGGAAGTGGTCGAGGACCATGACGACGGCGGGAACCATGTAGGACGGGAGCACACTGGCGGCGTGCGCGCGCAGGTCGCCGACGGCGGGGGTACGGCCGTTGCGTCCGGTGACGTAGGCGACGAGTCGGGCGGTGCCGTCGTCCTCGCGGCGCACGACCACGGCGGCGCCGACGTCGGGGTGTCGGGCGAGGGTGGTCTCGATCTCGCCGAGTTCGATGCGGATGCCGTTGACCTTGACCTGGTGGTCCATCCGGCCGAGGATCTCCAGCGCGCCGGTGGCGTTCCACCGTCCGAGGTCGCCGCTGCGGTAGGCGGTCCCGCCGCCGTACGGGTCGGTGACGAAGCGTTCGGCGGTGAGTTCGGGGCGGTTGAGGTAGCCGTCGGCGACGCCGAAGCCAGCGATGAGGATTTCGCCGGGTACGCCCATCGGGACGAGGTCGAGGTTGGCGTCGACGACGCGGATCTGCCGGTTGGGCATGGGCCAGCCGATGGGCACGTACGCGCCGCCCCAACCCGCCGACGCGTCGAACCACGTGCACGCCACGGCGATCTCCGCCGGCCCGTACGCGTTCACCACCCGCGTGCCCGCCGTCAACCACCGCTGGGCCAGCTGCGGCGGGACGGCCTCGCCGCCGAAGATGATGCAGCGCAGACCCGGGCAGGCGGCCGGATCGAGCGGGGCGACGTTGGTGGCCGGTCCGAACGTGTGGGTGACGTCGTGCCGGTTGATGAGGTCGGTGAGCCGACGCGCGTCGAGCAGGTCGTCGCGGGAGCAGACGACGACGCGGCCACCACCGGTGAGCGTCGCGAAGATCTCCCCGAAGGCGGCGTCGAAGACCGGTGCCGCCGAATGCAGCATCCGGCTGTCGGGGCCGATGGCGCACTCGTCGGTCATCCACGCCAGGAAGTTCGTCAGCCTCTCGTGCGTCAGCACGACACCCTTGGGCGTGCCCGTCGAACCCGACGTGTAGATCACGAACGCCGGCGCGGACGCCGGCACCACCGGCAGGTCCACCGGCTCACACGCCCGCACCACCGGCCAGTCGTCATCCAACGCCACCACCGACACCCCGTCGCCACCGGGAATCCGGGGCGCGACCGCACCGACGGTCAACACCACCCGGGCGCCGTGGTCGGCCAGCAGCACCCGCATCCGCTCCACCGGCCACGACACGTCCATCGGCGTGTACGCCGCGCCCGCCCGCAGCACACCCGTCGTCGCCACCAGCGACCACAGCCCGCGTTCCAACGCCACGGACACCACGTCACCGGCGCCCACGCCCACCGACCGCAGATACGCCGCCAGCGCGGCCGACCGGCGATCCAGTTCCCCGTACGTCAACACCTCATCGCCCGCGACACCCGCCACCGCCTCCGGCGTGCGCCGCGCCCACTCCAGCACCAGCTCGTGGATCGGCTCACCCGGCACCTCACGCACCGGGCCCCGACCCCACTCCAGCAACCGCTCCCGCTCCGCATCGCCCACCAACGGCAACGCCGACAACCCCACCTCCGGCCCCGCCAACCCGGCGGAGACCAGCACCACGACCTGGTCAACCAGGCCCCGCACCCACTGCGTCGAGTAACCCTCCGCCGCGTAGTCCACCCGCAGCGCCGACCCGTCCGAGGCCACGCCGATCACCAGGTCGACGTCCACCACGGCCGGCCCCGCGTCCGCCACCGGAGCGTCCACCAGCCCCAGCACCACCGGGCCCACCGGCTCCCGGCCCAGGGCCACCGGCGCCGCCAGCGCCGAGCGCACCCGCGTCACCAGCTCGGCGAAACCCGGATCACCCGCCACGTCCACCCGCAGCGCCGAGCCGCCGCCACCGGACGACAGGCCCACCACCACCTGCTCCTGGGCCGTCCAACGGGCCAGCACCGCCACGACCCCCGCCACCACGACGTCGCCGCCCGGCCCGTCGTTCGGCGGCGAGGAGGGCAGCACCCGGTGCACCGAGGCGGCACGGGCCGGCCAGACCGTCGGCCGGCGCAGGTCCCCCAACAGGTCCAGTGTCTCGGCGTCGACCGCGCCGTCCACGGTCCGCGCACCATCGAACCCGACAGACATCAGCTCAACCTCCGATCGAGAGGGGGTGACCGGAAGGCACGGGGCCTCGGTACCGCACTACCGGGCGCATTCCGGTCGGCGCGGCAGGGGCGGTTCGCGGGCACCGCGGCCGACTCGGGTGGCCGGGCGCGGACATGCGGTGCGACCAGGACGGGGTCACCGTCCGAATTCCGGGTCGCCACCACGTCGTCGATCGAAAGGAGCAGGTCGGTGCCCGATCCGATCACCGGCGCCTCCCGTCCGTCCGGGGCGCCGCGCACCCACACTCGTCCCCCGCCCGGTGCAATGAAAGGGAACGACGAACCGATGGGGCCCGACCCTACGAAGCGCGGTGGAGTGGCGTACACCCCTAGAGATGCGCACGTCGACCCCTAGGGTGACGGCCGGAGATTCCGGCCGGGGGCCGCCGAGGATACGTCCGGAGTAATGACCGACCACCGGTCCGCGTCCCGTGTCCTCGCCGCCGGATCGGCAATTTGCGCTGGTCAGTGTGGTGTTCTCTGGTGACGATTGATCAGGATCGCGGCCAGATGCCGCGAATTTTTCGGCATTAACACACGCGGCTATATCTTTTCTATAGTGGATGGTTGGCGCCCTCCGGCAGGGTCGATGCACGAATGTCCGGGTTTCGACGGAGAACGATCCCGGGGTCTAAGTCGAAAAAGGCTATTCGGTCAGCCCAGGTCCAGGGTTCGAATCGGAGAATTGGCGATCCCGGCGACGGAAAGGGCCGCCCGCGGTCGGCTGACCGGCCCATCCCACGGAAATGAGGATTGACTATGCTTTGCCGATCATGACCCAGTCGGTGACTGGCAAATTCAGCCACCGCCTGTTGGCGTGCACCTCGCCGAACGCAGCGCTGACCACAAGCCAGCCCGCTACCTGGCCGGTCTCGCCAGAGACCGTCCGGCCGGTGCACGCGGTACGCCCGACTCTCGTGGCCGAGCGGCCTCATCAGGACCGGGAGCGCCCGCGACCGTCCACGTTCTCCGCAGTTCGTGGTCGTTGCGCACCCGGACTCCGTGCCACCCGAGGCCCTTCGTGGGCCGGCATGTCAGGAGATCCAATGGACGGACCTATCCAGGTACAGGTGTTCGCTCACGACGGGGTGGTCCTGGCCCGGCCACCCGATCCGGTGACGACCGCCGGCAGCCGCTATCTCGCCGGTGCGGGCGCCGCCCTGTACAACGGGCTGGACATGATCACGGGTCTGCACCTGACCCTTCCGCACCAGTCGGCGGCCATTTGCAGCACCGGCTCCAGCGCGGACAAGTCGCTGCGCCTGCTCAGTCGGTGCGGTCTCAAGACGCCCAGCGACCTGCGCGAGTTCCGCTCCGGCGCGCAGGCGGTGCAGTTCGCCCGGGACGCCGCCGAGCGGGGCGAGACGCTGGAGTTCCAGTTCCCCCCGCACGATCCGCAGTTGCGGGCCGCGCGGGCCCGGGTCGCCCCGGACCTGCTGGCCCGCCTCAACAACAAGACCACCCTGGAAACACTGATCGCGCCGGAATACCTGCCCCGTCGCCAGGTCGCCACCCCCGCCGAGGTACGCCGCATCGTGCAGCAGGACCGGCGGCCGGCGGTGGTCAAACCGGCCGGCGTCGAGGTGTACAGCGGAATCGCGATCTTCACGAGGCGGTTGCAGGACCGGCGGCACCGGTCACTGTTCAACCAGCTGGAACAGGTGAGCGATCGGTGGATCGTCGAGGAGGAAGTGCCCTTCCGGACGATCTGGGGCGTCCAGTTCGGCGTGACGGAGAGCGGAGCGGTGCAGTACTTCGGTGCGTCCGTACACCTGCCGCAGCCCACTTCGACGTGGGTCGGTTGTGTGATGGACGACGACCAGCCGCCGGCGGAGCTGATCGAAGCGCTGACCGTAGGGGTCCGAAAGGCCAGTGCCCTCGGGTACCGCGGGTACTGCTCCTTCGACGCCGGGATCGGTCGGGACGGCGCCCTGCGGGTCATCGACCCGAACTTCCGGGTCAGTGGGGCCACCACCTCGCTGCTGCACCGCAGTTCGCTGCTGGGGCAGCATCCGTGTGCCATGACGACGTTCTTCTCGCTGGCTCCCGGCGTCGACGCCGAGCCGATCCTCGCCCCGTTCATCGACCGGGGGCAGTTCGTCGCGTTCATGCACCACGACCCGGCGGAGACGGACAACGGCCCGCTGCCGGCGACCATCGTCGGCATGGTCGGCGCCGCGGACCGGTACGCCTGCGGGGTGCTGGTCGCGCAGATCCAGCGGGCGCTGAGCGGTTGACGCGTCGTCCCCTTCCGGGCCGTGGTGACGGTCCGGAGGGGAGGCCCGACCGACCACGGCGGCGCCCGTCCCGCCCGGGGGAAAACGCCGTGCGCGCTCGCCGGCGCCGCGGCCATGATGAGGATCATGAGCGTGCGCGTCGACGATCCGGTCCGCCTCGGTGAGAGCCGACTCCCCGACGGGCGGTTGCTCGGCTGGGCCGAGTGGGGGCCGCCGGACGGTGTCCCGGTGTTGCTGTGCCCGGGGGCGGCCACGAGCCGGTGGCTCGGCTTCGGCGCGGACGTCGTCGACGCGCTCGGGGTGCGTCTCGTCTCCGTGGACCGCCCGGGGCTCGGCAGCTCGACCCCCGCGCCCGGCCGGACGTACGCCGACTTCGCCGCGGACATCCGCGACCTCGTCGGACTGCGGGGGCTGGCATGCCCCGCGGTGGTCGGCAACTCGCAGGGCGCGCCGTTCGCACTCGCGTGCGCCGAGGCGGGCGTCGCCGGCGCGCTGGCCATCGTGGCCGGCGCGGACGAGGTCGCCGCGCCGGAGTTCGCCGAGGCGCTGCCGGCGGAGCTGCGTCGGCTCGTGGACACGACTGCCGTCGATCCGGCCGGGGCGGAGCAGATCTTCGCCGGCTTCGACGCGGACGCGATGTGGGACATGGTGACGAGCGGGAGTCCCGAGGCCGACCTGGCGGTGTACCGGGAGCCGGGCTTCGAGGCCGCCTACCGCCGGGCCCTGCACGAGGGGTTCGCCCAGGGCCCGGCCGGCTACGCCCGGGACACCGTCCTGGCCATGGGGCGATGGCCCTTCGACCTCGCGGAGATCACGGTTCCGGTCGACGTCTGGTACGGCGAACAGGACACCAGCCACTCACCCGACAACGGAGCGACGCTGGCCGCCCGGATCCCCGGTGCCGTCCGGCACCTCGTCCCGGGGACCGGTGGCGCGGTGCTGTGGACCCGTGCCGAGCCGATCCTCCGCTGTCTGCTCGGACGAGCATCCACCTGAGCCGGGCTGCCGGCGGTGTCGGGTGCCGGCCGCTACATGCCGGTCAGCGCGGTGCGTACGGCGGGCTCGGGGACGTCGGCGACCAGCTCGGGCCCGGCCGGGCCGTCCAGGACGAAGGACAGGCCCGAAGTGGCTTTCTTGTCCCGCCGCATCAGCGCGACCAACTCGTCGTGGTCGACACCGCCGGGCAGCGCGGTGTCGAGGCCGTAGCCCGCCACCACCTCGTGGTGCTCGGCCACCCGGTCGGCCGGGACGCGGCCGAGGACGCCGGCCAGCCGGCCCGCGAAGACCGTGCCGACGCCGACCGCCTCGCCGTGCCGCAGGCCGAAGTCGGTGGCCCGCTCCAACGCGTGCCCCAGCGTGTGACCGTAGTTGAGGATGTGCCGCAGACCGGAGTCACGCTCGTCGGCGGCCACCACCCGCGCCTTCAGGGCCACGCAGGCGGCGATCTGCTCCGCCACCGGCCGGTCGCGCAGCTCGCCCGCGCCGATGAAGTGCGCCCGGGCGATCTCCCCGTAGCCGTTGCGCCACTCCCGCTGCGGCAGCGTGCCCAGGTGCTCGGTGTCGCAGAGCACCGCCCGGGGCTGCCAGTACACCCCGACCAGGTTCTTGCCCTCCGGCAGGTTGACCGCCGTCTTCCCGCCGACGCTGGCGTCCACCTGGGCGAGCAGCGAGGTCGGCAGGTGGATCACCGCGACGCCCCGGTGGTAGAGGCCGGCGGCCAACCCGACCACGTCCGTGGTGGTGCCGCCGCCGCAGGAGACGACGGCGTCGGCGCGGGTCAGTCCGAACTCGGCGAACGCACGGCAGAGCTGCTCGACCGTGGCCAGGTTCTTGTCGTGCTCGCCGTCGCGGGCCGGCACCACCCGGTGCGGCACACCCGGGTCGGGCGTCCACTCCGGAGGCCGGGCCGAGACCACCACGACCCGCCGGGCACCGATCCGCGCCACCTCCGCCGGCAGCCGGTGGCGCACACCGGGGCCGATCAGCACCGGGTACGCGCGCTCGCCGAGCGCCACCTCGATCCGGGCCGGCTCGGCGGGGGCGTGCGGGTCAGGTGCGGACGGGTGCATGTGGCTGCTGCCTCCTCTTGACGACGGGCACCGGTGCGGCGGCGACCGGGCGTTCCCGGACCATCGACAGGCGCAGCGCCAGCGCGGCCAGCGAGTCGACGTCCGGCCCGATGCCCCAACGGTCGTGGGTGAGCTGGGCGTGGTGCGCCAGCAGGAAGCCCGACGGCGCCGCCGGGTGGTGCCGGCCGACCACGTCGGTCACCCGGTCCAGGTAACGCCGCCAGGCCACGGCGACCTCCCCGCACAGCGGCAGGTCGCCGGCCGCCAGGACGATCTTCTCCGCGCCGGCGTCCGCCTGCGCGGCCAGGTCCCGCCGCTGCGCGGCGGTCAGCCGCTGGCTGCGTTCCTGCCAGTGCAGGAAGAGGAACGCCAGCCGGTCGGCCGCCGGCACCAGCCCCGTCAGGTACCGCAGGTGCGCCACGGCCAGCGGCAGTTCGACGCCGGCCAGCCAGGGAGTGTCCCCGCCGAGCAGGGTCAGGGCCAGGTCGCTGCCCGCCGACGCGAGCGGGCCGCCCCGGGCGGCGTCGCGCACCACGTACCGGTCGGCGGCGAAGGAGACCCCCGGGTCGTACGCGAGCAGCCCCGCCCGTACCGCGTCGAGCGCGGCCGGGGCGGCGTGGAAGCCGAGGCTCACGTGCGGCCCGGCGGGGGAGCCCTCCGGGTCGAAGAACCAGTCCATGCCCGGATCGGCCCGGCGGGCGGCGGCGACCAGACCGGCGAGGACCGTGCCGACCAGCTCGGTCACCCGCGTGTCCGGGGACCCGTCGGCCGGCACGGCCGAGCGGGCGAACAACCAGCAGCGTTCCAACGACGGCACCTCGGCTGACGGGCGGGTGGAGCACAGGACTCGACGGTCTGCGGGGGAGTGGCCCCATCATCGGCCTGCGGCCCGTCCCACCACCTGATCAGCGGTCCGAACTGGGGACGACTTAGGGGGTGACAGGGGTAGGACGCCGGCAGGGTGCTCGGAAGACTTGGGCCGCTACGGCGAGCGGGGTCTACGCCGCGGATGAGAAGTCTCGCCGACGGACGGATGTGGTGACATGCTTCGGAGCGACCTGATCCAGCCGTTGTCCGATCTGATCGAGGCGCACGCCGCCAGGTTGGGGAACAAGGTCGCGTTCCGCGACGACCGCCGGGCGGTCGGATACGCCGACCTGGCGGCGCGGACCCGCCGGCTGGCCGGTCACCTGGCGGCGTCGGGGGTCGGGCGGGGCGACCGGGTGGCCTTCTGCCTCGGCAACCGGGTGGAGACGGTGGAGACCTGGCTGGCCGTGACGCGGGCGGCCGCGGTCGGCGTACCGGTGAACCCGCACAGCACCGACGCGGAACTGGCCCACCTGCTGGACGACTCCGGTGCGGTGCTGGTGGTCACCGACCCGCGGCACCTCGACCAGCTGCTGCGGCTGCGTGCCGGCCGGCCGGCCCTGCGGGTCGTGGTCACCGGGGACGGCCCGGTGCCCGCCGGGGTCACCGCGTGGCGTGACCTGGTCGACACCGAGCCGGGTGTGGACGCCCGTGACGACCTGGGCCTCGACGAGGTCGCCTGGATGCTCTACACCTCCGGCACCACCGGCCGGCCCAAGGGCGTGCTCTCCACCCAGCGCACCTGCCTCTGGTCCGTCGCCGCCTGCTACGTGCCGATCCCCGGGCTCACCGACGCCGACCGGGTGGTCTGGCCGCTGCCGTTGTTCCACAGCCTCTCCCACATCGGGTGCGTGCTCAGCGTGACCGCCGTCGGCGCCACGGCCCGGCTCATCGACGGCTTCTCCGCCGACGACGTGCTGCGCGCGGTCGACGAGGACGAGGCCACCGTGCTGGCCGGTGTGCCGGCCATGTACCACCACCTGGTCA
Source organism: Micromonospora sp. AMSO12t (assembly GCF_008806585.1). Taxonomy (NCBI): domain Bacteria; kingdom Bacillati; phylum Actinomycetota; class Actinomycetes; order Micromonosporales; family Micromonosporaceae; genus Micromonospora; species Micromonospora sp. AMSO12t. The sequence continues at coordinate 6,052 of NZ_WAAS01000125.1, read as the reverse complement.
CCGCCGCCCGGGAGAGCGGCTTCCGCGCCCCGGCCCTGCGGGTCTGCCTGGTCGGCGGGGCGATCACCACCGGCGCGCTGCGCCGGGCGTTCGACGAGGTCTTCGACGCGCCGCTGCTCGACGCGTACGGCAGCACGGAGACCTGCGGCTCGATCGCCGTCACCCGGCCGGACCAGCCCCGGGTCGAGGGTTCCTGCGGCCGCGCGGTGCCCGGCGTCGAGGTGCGCCTGGTCAGCCCGCAGACCGGCCTGGACGTGCCGACCGGCGCCGAGGGTGAGGTCTGGGTGAACGGGCCGAGCGTCATGCTCGGCTACCACGGCCTGCCGGAGGTCACCGCCGCCGCCCTGCGCGACGGCTGGTACCGCACCGGCGACCTGGCCCGCCGCGACGCCGACGGCAACATCTTCGTCACCGGGCGGCACCAGGAACTGATCATCCGGGGTGGCGAGAAGATCCATCCGGCCGAGGTGGAGGAGGCCCTGCGCGGGGTGCCCGGCGTCGCCGACGTGGCGGTGACGGGCCGCCCGCACGACGTGCTCGGCGAGGTGCCGGTGGCGTTCGTGGTGCCCGGGCCGGAGGGCTTCGACCCCCGGGCCGGGTACGCGGCCTGCCGGGAGAAGCTCTCCTACCACAAGGTTCCCGAGGAGCTGTACGAGATCGGGCAGGTGCCCCGCACCGCCTCCGGCAAGGTCACCCGCCGGCTCCTGCTCGACCGACCGGCGCGGCTGCGGGCGGTCAACGGCAGCCACCACGAGACGCTGAGCCTGATCGCCTGGCAGCCGCTCGACCTGGCCGCAGTACCGCCGGTCGAGGCGCCCGTCCCGACGGCCGCGCAGGCCGCCGCCGCCCCGGCCCGCCGCTGGGCGCTCGTCGGTAGCGGGAGCGACGAGCTGGTGGAACCGCTGCGCGCGGCGTCGCCCGGGGACCGGTTCCGGTCCCACCGGGACCTGGCCGCCCTGCGCGAGGCCCCGGACGTGCCCGACGTGACGGTGCTGCTGGTCGAGCCGGCCGACGTCGTCGCGGCGGACCTCGCCGAGCGGCTGCGCGGCTGGCTCGACGACGACCGGTTCGCCGGTACCCGCCTGGTGCTGCTGACCGGCCCGGCCGCCGCACCCGCCGCGAGCGACGCGCCCGGCGACCTGGACACCGGGATCGACGCCGCCGCCGTGCCCGGGGGATGGCACCAGGCCGATCCGGCGGCCGGCGCGGTCCAGGCGGTCGGCCGCAGTCTGCAGGCCGCCTACCCGGACCGGATCGTGCTGGTCGACGGCGACGCCGGACACCGTTCGACCGCCCTGCTCCCCGCCGTGGTGGACGCCGGCGCCGCGCAGGTCGCGCTGCGGGCCGGAGCCGCCCTGCACGCCGTCCTCGTGCCCGTCCCGGCGACCGTGCCGGCGCGGCCGGTGAGCGTGGCCGACCCGGACCGTCCGGTCCTGGTCACCGGCGCGGACGGGCCGACCGGCGCGGCGCTGGCCCGACACGTCGTCGCCGCGCACCGCGTCCGCCGGCTGCGGCTGCTCCACGTCGGCGCCATGCCCGGGACCGCCCTGGTGGATCTGGTCACCGAACTCGTCGCCGCCGGCGCCGACGTCGCCGCGCTCCCCGCCGACCGGGCGGGCGACGAGCCGCCCGGCGGGGTCTTCCTCTGCCTGTCCGACGACGACCTGACCGACGACGAGGACGCGGCGCGGCTGCTCCGCCTCGCCGGGAGGCTGGACGCCGCGACCCGGCTCCCGGCCGCCTCGTTCACCGTCCTCGCGCCGTCCGCCCTGCTGCTGGGCGCCGCCGGCCGGGAGCGGGCCGCCTCGGCCGTGGGCGCCCTGCACGCCCTGACCGCCCGCCGCCGGGCCGCCGGTCTGCCGGCCCGGGTCGTCGGCACGACCGCGCCCGCCGACCGGGAGCCGACGCCCGCCACCCCCGCGGGAACCGGAACCGGGGCGGGAAGCAGCGTCCCGACGGCCGTACGCGCCGATCTCGCCGCGTTCGACGTGGCCCACGACGGCGACGACCTGGTCGTGCTCGCCCGTCCGGCGGGCCACGCCGACGCCGCGCACCCCGCCTGGCGCGGGCCCGCTGCGGCGCCGGACGACGCCGCCGACGACCGGGACGCCGCCGAGTTGCGCCGCCGGCTGGCCGGGCTGAGCACCGCCGAGGGGGACCGGCTCCTGCTGGACCTGGTCCGCACCGCCACCGCCGAGGTGGCCGGCCTGTCCGGCCCGGCCGCGGTGCGCCCCGGCCGGGCCTTCAAGGAACTCGGCTTCACCTCGGTCAGCGCGGTCGCCCTGCGCGACCGGCTGGCCCGGGCCACCGGGGTACGGCTCTCCGCCACGGCCGCCTTCGACCGGCCCAGCCCGGACGCTCTCGCCCGGCACCTCGCCGCCCGGCTGCGCGGCGGCACCGGGCAGCCGGGCCCCGCGGCGGACCGGCCGTCCGCGCCGTCAACGGTGGACGACCCGGTGGCCGTCGTCGCCATGGCCTGCCGGCTCCCCGGCGGTGTCGCCTCCCCCGAACAGCTGTGGGACCTGGTCGACGAGGGCCGCGAAGGGCTCACGGAGTTCCCCACCGACCGGGGCTGGGACCTGGCGCACCTGTTCTCCGACGACCCCGACCGTCCCGGCACCTCGTACGTCCGGGTGGGTGGCTTCCTCACCGACGCGGCGGACTTCGACGCCACCCTGTTCGCGATCAGCCCGCGCGAGGCGCTCGCCATGGACCCGCAGCAGCGGCTGCTGCTGGAGACGTCCTGGGAGCTGTTCGAGCGGGCCGGCATCGACCCCACCTCGCTGCGCGGCAGCGCCACCGGCGTCTTCACCGGCGTCATGCACCACGACTACGCCGCGAACCTGCGCCAGGCGCCGCCCGGCACCGAGGGCTACCTCGGCGTCGGCACCGCCGGCAGTGTCGTCTCCGGCCGCGTCGCGTACGCGCTGGGGCTGGAGGGGCCGGCGGTCACCGTCGACACGGCGTGCTCGTCGTCGCTGGTGGCGCTGCACCTGGCCGCCCAGGCGCTGCGCGCGGGCGACTGTTCCCTCGCCGTGGCCGGCGGCGTGGCGGTGATGGGCACCCCGCAGGCGTTCGTGGAGTTCAGCCGGCAGCGCGGGCTCGCCCCGGACGGCCGGTGCAAGGCGTTCGGCGAGGGCGCCGACGGCACCGGCTGGTCCGAGGGCGTCGCCGTGCTGCTGCTGGAACGGCTCTCCGACGCCCGCCAGCGCGGGCACCCCGTCCTCGCCGTGCTGCGGGGCTCCGCCGTCAACTCCGACGGCGCGTCCAACGGGCTCACCGCCCCCAGCGGGCCCGCCCAGGAGCGGGTCATCCGCCGGGCGCTGGACGCGGCCGGGCTCTCCGCCGCCGACGTGGACGTCGTCGAGGCGCACGGCACCGGCACCCGGCTGGGCGACCCGATCGAGGCGCAGGCGCTGCTCGCCACGTACGGGACGGGTCGTGGCGACGCCGAACCGCTGCGGCTGGGCTCGCTGAAGTCCAACCTCGGCCACACCCAGGCCGCCGCAGGGGCCGCCGGGGTGATCAAGATGGTGCTCGCGATGCGGCACGGAACGCTGCCCCGCACCCTGCACGTGGACGCCCCGACGTCCGAGGTGGACTGGTCCGCCGGCGCGGTCGAGGTGCTCACCGAGGCCCGCCCGTGGCCCGAGGTGCGACGGCCCCGGCGGGCCGGCATCTCGTCGTTCGGCATCAGCGGCACCAACGCGCACGTCATCGTCGAGGCGCCCGCCGCCGACCCGCCCCCCGTGCCCGGGACCGCGGACCGGGAGTCGCCGTCCGGGGCCGCGGACCAGCAGTCGCCGTCCGGGGTCGCGGACCAGCAGCCGTCGTCCGGGGCGGCCGCCGCCACCCGGCGACCGCCCGTGCCGTGGCTGCTCGCCGCGGCCTCCGGTGAGGCGCTGCGGGACCAGGCGGCCCGCCTGCTGACCTGGCTCGACGGGCCCGGGGCGGACGCCGACCCGGCCGACGTCGGGCACGCGCTCGCCACCACCCGCGCCGCCCTCGAACACCGGGCCGTGGTGCTGGCCGGCGACCCGGCCACCGCCCGGACGGGCCTGACCGCGCTGACCCGCGACGAGGCGGACCCGGACGTGCCGACCGTGCTGACCGGCCGGGTAGTCGACGGCCAGCTCGGCATGCTCTTCGGCGGGCAGGGCGGCCAGCGCGCCGGCATGGGCCGCGAGCTGCACGCGGCGTACCCGGTCTTCGCCGACGCCTTCGACGCGGCCTGCGCCGAACTCGACCGCTGCCTCGCCGGCCACGCCCCGCACCCCGTCGCGGACGTCGTCTTCGCCGCCGAGGGCGACGAACTGGCCGACCTGCTCGACCAGACCCTGTACACCCAGCCGGGGCTGTTCGCCTTCGAGGTGGCGCTGTACCGCCTCCTGGAGTCCTGGGGCGTGCGCCCCGACGCGGTGCTCGGCCACTCCGTCGGCGAGCTGGCCGCCGCGCACGTGGCCGGGGTGTTCCCCCTCGCCGACGCGGCGGCGCTCGTCGCCGCCCGTGCCCGGCTGATGCAGCAGCTGCCCGCCGGGGGCGCGATGGTCGCCGTCGAGGCCGACGAGGCCGAGGTCGCCGCGCACCTCACCGACCGGGTGGGCCTCGCCGCCGTCAACGGCCCGACGAGCGTCGTCGTCTCCGGCGACGCCGACGCGGTGCTGGCCGTCGCGGCCACCCTGCGCGCCGCCGGGCGTCGTACCAGCCGGCTGCGGGTGTCGCACGCGTTCCACTCGCCGCGCATGGAACCGATGCTCGACGAGTTCCGCGCGGTGGCGGCCGGCCTCACGTACCGCACCCCGCACCTGCCGGTGGTGTCCAACCTGACCGGCCACCCCGTCGACCCGGCCCGGCTCTGCTCGCCCGACTACTGGGTGGCGCACGTGCGGGGCACCGTCCGCTTCCACGACGGCGTGCGGGCCCTGCACGGGCAGGGCGTCACCACCTTCCTGGAGGTCGGTCCGGCCGGCGTGCTCACCGCGATGGCCCAGGACTGCCTCCTCGCCGAGGCCGACGAGCTGGCCTTCGTGCCCGCCGTGCGGGGCGTCGCCGACGAACCGGAGGCGCTGCTCGCCGCCGTGGCGCGGCTGCACGTCCGGGGCGTCCCCGTCGACCGCGCCGCCCTCGCCGGCCCCGGGCCGCACCGCCGCGTCGACCTGCCCACGTACGCCTTCCAGCGCCGGCACTACTGGCTGCCCGCGTCGGCCGCGGCCGGTGGCCCGGTCGGCGTCGGGCTGGCCGACGCCGGGCACCCGCTGCTCGGCGGCGTGCTGGCGGTCGCCGGCACCGGGCAGGTCGTCTGCACCGGGCAGGTCTCCGCGGCCACCCAGCCGTGGCTGGCCGCCCCCGGTGACGGCACTCCCGCGCTGCTGCCCGCCAGCGCCCTGCTGGACATGCTCACCCACCTCGGCGAACAGCTCGGCACCCCGACGGTGCGGCGGCTGCGCGTCCCCGATCCGGTGCCGCTGCCCGCCGAGGCGACCCTCGAGGTGCAGGTCGGCGTCTCCGCGCCGGACGAGCACCGGTGCCGGGTGGCGCACTGCCACGTCCGGGCCGGCGACGGGCAGCCCTGGCGGGAGGTCGCCGAGGCCGTGCTCGGCCCGGTCGACCCGGAGAGCGGCCGTGGTGCCCTCGCCACGGCCTGGCCGCCCACCGGCGCCCGACCGGTGGACCTGACCGCCCCGCAGTACCAGGCCATGGCCGGGGAACTGGCCCGGGCCGCGTGGGTCGCCGCCGACCGGCTCTTCGTCGACGTACGCCTGCCCGAGGACGCCCGGGACCCGGACGCCGAGCGGTACGGCGTGCACCCGCTGGTGCTGGAGGCGGCCCTGCGCCTGCTCCCGCTCGCCGACTTCGCGCCCGGCCACGACGCCGCGCCCACCGGCCGGCTGCTGCCCACCGAGTGGGCGGGCGTGCGCCTGCACGCCACCGGGGCGCACGCGCTGCGCGTCTGCCTGGCCCCAGCCGGGGCGGACGCGGTGACCCTGACCGCCGTCGACGCCGCGGGCGTGCCCGTGCTCGACGTGGACCGGGTGGTGCTGCGGACCCTCGA
>NZ_WAAS01000124.1:0-18418 GCF_008806585.1 Micromonospora sp. AMSO12t | reverse complement strand
CCGTGCCGGCGGGCTGGTGGGTGGTGGGCGCGGTGCTGCCGCCCGGCGCGACGGCGCTGACGCCCCTGGCCTGGAGCTCGGCCGACGGGCGGTCCTGGCGGCGGATGGCGCTGCCGGTGCCGGACGGGCGGGGCCAGGCGCAGCGGGTGGCCTCGGTCGACGGTGCGGTGGTGGCCGTCGGCCCGGTGCGCGACGGGTTCGCGACCTGGCGGCTGGTGGGCGACGAGTGGCGGCGGGCCGGCGGGTTCGGCGCGGCCGGTCCGGGGGTGTCCTCGGTCGACGCCCTGGTGCCGGCCGGGCGGGAGTTGGTCGCGGTGACGGGGGACGGCGGTGGTCACGGACTGTGGCTTTCCGCCGATGCGGGGGATTCGTGGCGACTGATGACCATGCCGGCCCCGGTGCCGGATGGTGGGAACACGGCCGTGGCGGTCGCGTCGCAGGGTGATCGACTGGTGTTGGTGTCTGACGACGGGGAGGCGTCCCGTGCCTGGTCAGTCGGGTTACCGGCCATCGATCGGTAAAGGGTGGACGAAGTTCGACCCGTTACCGATGAAACGAAGGCGAAGGCCTTTTGCCGCCGACGGTTCTTACAGCGATCGTTTCGAACCCGCCACGCCGTGTAACGGTTCGGTCAACCCGCTCCCCTGGGGCTTTCGTCACAGCTCAAAGGTGGGATAGCGTCCGGCCCCAGACCGGCGACGACGGTCTGGTTCGTCCGCCCCCGCAAGGGCCAATCGGCAGCGGGTGGTTCGGACCATTGGACGGAGGAGGGTTCGGGCCTTGAGGCAGAAGCTCGCGCGCGTTATCGGTGGGGTCGCCATGCTGGCGCTCGTCGCCGGCGGCACGGCATGCTCCAGTAGCGACGACGCGGCGTCCGGTGGCGACGCCTGCGGCAACAAGATCGCGTTCTTCGGCGCGCTGACCGGCCCGTCGGCGGCGCTCGGCATCAACGAGAACAACGGCGTCAAGCTGGCGGTCGACAAGTACAACAAGGAGAACGCCGACTGCAAGGTCGAGCTGGTTCCCCTGGACTCGCAGGGCAGCCCGGACCAGGCCCCGCAGCTGGCCCAGAAGGCCATCGACGACACCAAGATCCTCGGCATCGTCGGCCCGGCCTACTCGGGTGAGTCGGAGGCCGCCGGTCCGCTCTTCAACGAGGCCGGTCTGGTGACCATCACCCCGTCGGCCACCAACCCGACGCTCGCGAAGCAGAACTGGAAGACCTTCTTCCGCGCGGTCGGCAACGACCTGAGCCAGGGCCCGGGTGCCGGCAACTACATCAAGAACGTGCTGAAGGCCGACAAGGTCTACGTCATCGACGACCAGTCCGCGTACGGCGCCGGCCTGGCCGACGAGGTCAAGAAGCTGCTCGGCCCCGCGGTCGTCGGCTCGGACAAGGTCCAGGGCGACGGCAAGCAGGTCGAGTTCTCGGCCGTGGTCACCAAGGTCAAGGCCGCCAACGTCAAGGCGGTCTTCTACGGCGGCTACTACCAGGAGGCCGGCCTGATCCGCAAGCAGCTCACCGCTGCCGGGGTCACCGCTCCGCTGATCGCCGGCGACGGCGTGAACGACGCCGCGTACATCACCTCCGCGGGTGCGGCGGCGGCCGAGGGCACCATCCTCACCTGCCCGTGCCAGCCGGCCGCTGAGGCGCGTGGCACCTTCATCGAGGAGTACAAGGCGCTCAACGGCACCGACCCGGGCACCTACAGCGACACGGCCTACGACGCGGCGAACATCCTGCTGGCCGGCATCAAGGCGGGCAAGACCAGCCGTGAGGGCCTGCTGGAGTTCGTGAAGGGCTACAGCGGCGAGGGCGTCGCGGCGAGCTACAAGTTCGTCGAGGGCGGCGAGCTCGACCCGGCGCAGGTCAAGGTCTGGGCCTTCAAGGTCAAGGACGGCAAGGTCGTTCCGGACCAGGAGATCCCCAAGTCCTGACGTCGGTCGCTGCAACGGCGATTGAGTGGTGATCGCGGGCGCGGCCGGGAGCTGTGCTCCCGGCCGCGCCCCACTTTTCTCTCCAGACCCTGATGGAGTGTCCCTTCATTGAACTTCGACGACCTGTTCTCCAACTTCGGGACATACACGACGACCGGCCTGACGCAGGGTGCGATCTACGCCCTGGTCGCGCTCGGCTACACGCTGGTCTACGGCGTGTTGAGACTCATCAACTTCGCCCACTCCGAGGTCTTCATCGCCGGCGCGTTCGCGGCGATCTGGACCTGGAACGGCTTCGGGCTCGACCAGAACTCGCAGGTCAGCGGCATCGGGTCGATCATGTTCTACCTGCTGGTGGCGATGATCGTCGCGGCGATCGCCTCCGCCGGCACGGCCACCGTGATCGAGCGGGTGGCGTACCGGCCGCTGCGTAAGCGCAACGCGCCGCCGCTGGCCTTCCTGATCACCGCCATCGGCGCGTCCATCGCCATCTCCGAGGCGTTCGGCATCTGGACCCGCCGTCGCCCCGAGGGCGCCCCGATCCTGGTCAGCCAGGAACCGCTGTTCCACGTCTTCGGCGTGCCGATCGACGGGGTGCAGCTGCTCACCCTCGGCGCCGCGCTGGTGATGATGATCGCGCTGGACCTGTTCATCAACCGCAGCCGGGTCGGTCGCGGCATCCGGGCGGTCGCCCAGGACGCCAACACCGCCGCGCTGATGGGCGTGAACAAGGACCGGATCATCCTGATCGTCTTCATCGCCGGCGGCAGCATGGCCGGCGTCGCCGGTCTGCTCTACGACGTACGGATCCAGACCCTCACCTACAGCGTCGGCTTCCTGCTCGGCCTGAAGGCATTCACCGCCGCGGTGCTCGGCGGCATCGGCAACCTGCGCGGCGCGCTGCTCGGCGGCCTGCTGTTGGGCTTGATCGAGAACTACGCCTCCGGTCTGTTCGGCAGCGAGTGGAAGGACTTCGCCGCGTTCGCGCTGCTGGTGGTGCTGCTGATGTTCCGGCCGACCGGTCTGCTGGGTGAGTCGCTGGGGAGGGCACGGGCATGACGACCGTTCTGGAGAAGGTGCGCTCCGGCCGCGAGGCGGCCGGGGAACGGTGGCGCGGGGCGCCGCGCTGGGTGCGCTGGGCGCTGCTGGCCGCGGTGATCGTGTTCTTCTACGCGCTGCCGAACAAGGAGTTCTACCAGTACCTCGGGCCGATCCCGACCCCCGGTGCGAACTTCACCCAGGTGATGTTCACCGTCTCGATCTACGTGCTGCTGGCCGTCGGTCTGAACATCGTGGTCGGCTTCGCCGGCCTGCTCGACCTCGGCTACTTCGGCTTCTTCGCCGTGGGCGCGTACACCGTGGCGGTGCTGACCTCGCCGAGCAGCAACCTCAAGACGCTCTGGCCGTGGCTGCTGGCGGTGCCGGTGGCGATCGCCCTGACGATGGTCTCCGGCGTGATGCTCGGTACGCCGACCCTGCGGCTGCGCGGCGACTACCTGGCGCTGGTGACGCTCGGCTTCGCCGAGATGATCCGCATCGGCGCGGTCAGCTCGGAGTTCCTCCGGGGGCAGCGGGGCTTCAACCAGATCCCGCACCCGCCGGGCGAGTTCGCCGACGGCAAGCCGGTCTTCGGCGTGCTCGACGCACGGCCGTACTACTGGCTGGTGCTCACGCTGATCATCCTGGTGGTCATCGGGGTGCGGAACCTGACCCACAGCCGGGTCGGGCGCGCCTGGATCTCCATCCGGGAGGACGAGGACGCGGCGCAGCTCATGGGCGTGCCGACGTTCAAGTTCAAGCTGTGGGCGTTCGCCGCGGGCGCCGCGATCGCGGGCCTCGCCGGCGCGCTCTTCGCGGGCAAGCAGAACTTCGTCAACTCGCAGAACTTCGAGCTGCTGAACTCGATCATCATCCTGGCCGCGGTCATCTTCGGCGGCTCGGGCAACATCGTCGGCGCGATCGTCGGCGGTGGCCTGGTGGCGTACATGATCGAGCGGTTCCGTGGCATCGAGCTGCTGGGCGTCGAGCTGTACGAGTACCGGTTCCTGTTCTTCGGCCTGGTGCTGGTGGTCATGATGATCTTCCGGCCGGAGGGTCTGATCCCCAACCGACGACGTGCGGCGGAGTTCAAGGATCGTCGCAAGGAGGTGACCGTCGGTGAGTGACACCGAGCAGACGCCGGTCGTTCCGGCGCAGGCCGGCGCGCCGGCCGTGGAGGCGGTGCCCACCCGGGAGCCGCTGCTGGAGGTCGACAAGGTCACGCTGCGCTTCGGCGGCGTGGTCGCCCTGAACGAGGTGGACTTCACCCTCTACAAGGGCGAGATCCTCGGTCTGATCGGCCCGAACGGCGCCGGCAAGACCACCTGCTTCAACGCCATGACCGGCATCTACCAGCCCACCGAGGGGCAGATCCGGTTCCGCGGCCAGAAGGTCAGCGGCAAGAAGCGGCACCAGATCACCAAGATGGGCATGGCGCGGACGTTCCAGAACATCCGCCTCTTCCCGGAGATGACGGCGCTGGAGAACGTCCTGGTGGGCGCGGACGCGCACAACAAGACGAGCGTCATCTCCGCGCTGTTCCGCCTGCCGCGGTACTGGAAGGAGGAGCGCGCGAGTCGGGAGAAGGCCGAGCGCCTGCTGGAGTTCGTCGGCATCCGCAAGCGGATGCATGAGTTCGCCCGCAACCTCTCCTACGGCGAGCAGCGGCGGCTGGAGATCGCCCGCGCGCTGGCCACCGACCCGGTGCTGCTCTGCCTGGACGAGCCGGCCGCCGGCTTCAACCCGGCGGAGAAGGAGGAACTGCTCCAGCTCATCCGGCAGATCCGGGACACCGGCGTGACCGTGCTGCTCATCGAGCACGACATGCGCCTGGTCATGGGGGTCACCGACCGGATCGTGGTGCTGGAGTTCGGAAAGAAGATCGCCGAGGGGCTGCCCGCCGAGGTGCGGGAGAACCCGAAGGTGATCGCGGCGTACCTGGGGGTGCCGGACGATGCTGCTTGAGATCGACGATGTGAGCCTGCTCTACGGGCGGATCCAGGCGCTGCACGGCATCAGCCTGACGGTGGACGAGGGCGAGATCGTCGCCCTGATCGGCGCCAACGGCGCCGGCAAGTCGACCACGATGCGGGCGATCTCCGGGATCCGGCCGGTCGCCAGCGGCAGCATCCGGTTCAACGGTGAGGACATCACCAAGCTCCGGGCGGACCTGCGGGTCCGGCGGGGGCTGTGCCAGGCACCCGAGGGCCGCGGGATCTTCCCGGGCATGACGGTGCTGGAGAACCTCGACATGGGTGCGTACACCCGGCGCGACCGGGCCGGCATCGCCCAGGACCTCGACCGGGTGCTGGGCCTCTTCCCGCGCCTGGCCGAGCGGCGCAGGCAGCAGGGCGGCACCCTCTCCGGCGGCGAGCAGCAGATGCTGGCCGTCGGGCGGGCGCTGATGAGCCGGCCGAAGCTGCTGCTGCTCGACGAGCCCTCGATGGGTCTGGCCCCGATGCTGATCCAGCAGATCTTCGACATCATCGTCGAGATCAACCAACAGGGCACCACCGTCCTGCTGGTCGAGCAGAACGCCCAGCAGGCGCTGGCCCGGGCCCACCGGGCGTACGTGCTGGAGACCGGCCGGATCGTCAAGAGCGGCACCGGTGCCGAGCTGCTGCACGACCCGGCGGTCAAAGAGGCCTACCTCGGCGTGGCCTGACCGGCCGTCACCCCTCATCGCAAGGAGTACCCCATGTTCCGCATCAGTGGTGGCCGCCGGGCCGCCCTCGGCGTCACCGGCGCCGCCCTGCTCGCCCTCTCGCTGGCCGGCTGCGGCGAGAAGGAGAGCACCGAGCAGCCCGGCGCCGGCCCCAGCGTCACCGCCGCCGCCGACTCGGCGCTGGCCGCGAAGGTGCCCGACGCCATCAAGGCCGACGGCGTGATCAAGGTCGGCACCGACTCGACGTACGCCCCGGCGGAGTTCCTCGACGCCGACGGCAAGACAGTGGTCGGCTTCGACATCGAGCTGTTCAACGCGGTCGCGCAGAAGCTCGGCCTGAAGGCCGAGTACGAGTCGGCGCCGTTCGACGCGATCCTGCCCGGCGTCGACTCCGGCAAGTACGAGGTCGGCGTCTCCTCGTTCACCATCAACGCCGAGCGGATGAAGACCGTCAACATGGTCAGCTACTTCTCCGCCGGCACCCAGTGGGCGACCAAGGCCGGCAACCCGGCCAAGGTCGACACCGAGAACGCCTGCGGCAAGAAGATCGCCGTGCAGGTCGGCACCGTGCAGCTCGACGACATCACCGCCCGGTCGAAGAAGTGCACCGACGCCGGCAAGCCGGCCATCACCATCGACCAGTACCAGGCGCAGAGCGACGCCACGGCCGCCGTGGTCAGCGGCAAGAACGACGCCATGCTGGCCGACTCCCCGGTCGGCGCGTACGCGGTGAAGCAGAGCAGCGGCCAGCTGGAGCTGCTCGGCGACATCTACGAGTCGGCCCCGTACGGCTACGCGGTGAAGAAGGACCAGGCCGCGTTCGCCGAGGTGCTCAAGGAGGCCGTCACGGCGGTCATCGCCGACGGCACGTACGAGGGCGCGCTGAAGAAGTGGGGCGTCGAGGGCGGCGCCATCACGACTCCGGCGCTGAACCCGACCAGCTGACCATGTCTGTCGAGACTGACACACCCGAACGGGCACGGCCGGAACCCATCCGCGCCGTGCCCGTGCGGCATCCCGGGCGGTGGGTCGCCGTCGCCGTGATCGGGGTGCTGGTGGCCATGTTCGTGCACCTGCTGGTGACGAACAAGGCGTTCAACTGGTCGTTCATGATCGACGAGATGTTCCGCCCGCCGATCGTCGAGGGGCTGCGCGGCACGATCGCGCTGCTCCTGACCGCCATGCTGATCGGTGTCGGGCTGGGCGTCGTCATCGCCATCATGCGGCTGTCGGAGAACCCGATCCTGCGCGGCGTCGCCTTCGCGTACACCTGGTTCTTCCGGGCGGTGCCCCGGTTAGTGCTGGCGATCCTCTTCGGCAACCTGGGCATCCTCTGGGCGCGCGTCGAGTTCGGCCTGCCCTTCGACCGGCAGATCGGCGCCCTGTTCGGGGTCGACGACTTCGAGGCGCGGCTGTTCGGCTTCTCCGCCGTGGAGATCCTGACCGGCTTCGTCGCCGGCATGCTGGCGCTGGGCCTGTCCGAGGCCGCCTACATGGCGGAGATCGTCCGGGCCGGCATCCAGTCGGTCGACGAGGGGCAGACCGAGGCGGCCCAGGCGCTCGGCCTGCGCCGGGGGCAGATCCTGCGTCGGATCGTGCTGCCGCAGGCCATGCGGGTGATCGTCCCGCCGACCGGCAACGAGACCATCGCCATGCTCAAGGACACCTCGCTGGTGGCCTTCGTGCCGGTCTCCACCGAGCTGTTCTTCCAGCTCAGGGCCGTCGGTAGCCGGACCTTCCAGGTCTTCCCGATGCTGGTGGCGGCGACCATCTGGTACCTGCTGCTGACCAGCGTGCTGCTGGTCGGGCAGTACTACCTGGAGCGGCACTTCTCCAAGGGCGTCGGGCGCAGCGGACGGGCGAAGACCAGGCTGCGGGCGATCGCGGCGGAGAACGGCGGCACGACCGGGAAGGCGGACGGCGCATGACCGAGCTGACGGTGCCGGCAGCGGCCGGCGGGGCGGCGGTGGAGTCCGCGCCGATGGTCCGGGCCGAGCAGGTGCACAAGTCGTTCGGGGCGATCGAGGTGCTCAAGGGCATCGACCTGGAGGTCCGCAGCGGCGAGGTGTGCTGCCTGCTGGGTCCCTCCGGCTCCGGCAAGTCGACGTTCCTGCGCTGCATCAACCACCTGGAGAAGATCAACGCCGGCCGGATCTGGGTGGACGGCGACCTGATCGGCTACCGCGAGCGCGGCGGCAAGCTGCACGAGATGCGGGAAAAGGACGTCGCCGCCCAGCGCCGGGCGATCGGCATGGTGTTCCAGCGGTTCAACCTCTTCCCGCACATGACCGCCCTGGAGAACGTCGCCGAGGCACCGGTGCAGGTGGGTGGGGAGAAGAAGGCCACCGCCCGGGACCGGGCCGCCGCGCTGCTGGAGCGGGTGGGGCTGGGCGACAAGCTCGGCAACTACCCGAGCCAGCTCTCCGGCGGGCAGCAGCAGCGGGTGGCGATCGCCCGGGCGTTGGCGATGCAGCCGAAGCTGATGCTCTTCGACGAGCCCACCAGCGCGCTCGACCCGGAGCTGGTCGGCGAGGTGCTCGACGTGATGAAGGACCTCGCCCGCGACGGCATGACGATGATCGTGGTCACCCACGAGATCGGCTTCGCCCGCGAGGTCGGCGACTCGCTGGTCTTCATGGACGGCGGCGTCGTCGTCGAGTCCGGCGTGCCCCGCGAGGTGATCGCCAACCCCCGGCACGACCGGACGAAGGCGTTCCTGGCCAAGGTGCTCTGAGCGGTACGCCGGCGCGGCCCACCCCGGGCCGCGCCGGCGTCCGCCTCGGGCCGCGCCGGCGTCCGTGCCGGTGTCCCGGAGTGTCGGAGCGGGCGGCTAGAGTCGCTGCCGTGACAGCTACGACGCCGCGCCTGCTTCTCGTCGACGGACATTCCATGGCATACCGGGCGTTCTTCGCCCTGCCGGTGGAGAACTTCTCCACCACGACGGGGCAGCCGACCAACGCGGTCTACGGCTTCACGTCCATGCTGATCAACGTGCTGCGCGACGAGCAGCCGACGCACATCGTGGTCGCCTTCGACGTCTCCCGCCGCTCTTTCCGCACCGAGAAGTACGCGGAGTACAAGGCCGGCCGCAGCGAGACCCCGACCGACTTCAAGGGCCAGGTGAGCCTGGTCAAGGAGGTCCTCGCGGCGCTGCGCATCCCGGTGGTGGAGAAGGAGGGCTTCGAGGCCGACGACATCATCGCCACCCTCGCCTGCCAGGCCCGCGACCAGGGCATGTCGGTCCTGATCAGCAGCGGCGACCGGGACGCGTTCCAGCTCGTCGGCGACCAGATCACGGTGCTCTACCCGCGCAAGGGCGTCTCGGACCTGGCCCGGATGGACCCGGCGGCGATCGAGGCGAAGTACGGCGTCCCCCCGGAGCGCTACCGCGACCTGGCCGCCCTGGTCGGCGAGACCAGCGACAACCTGCCCGGCGTGCCCGGGGTCGGGCCGAAGACCGCCGCGAAGTGGATCAACACGTACGGCGGGGTCGACGGGGTCGTCGCGCGGGCCGACGAGATCAAGGGCAAGGCCGGCGACAGCCTGCGCGAGCGGCTCGCCGACGTGATCCGCAACTACGAGATCAACTGTCTCGTCTCCGACCTGGAGCTGCCGCTGCGCCCCGAGGACGCGCGGTGGGAGGGGTGGGACCGCGAGGCCGTCCACCAGGTCTTCGACACCCTCGAGTTCCGCATCCTGCGCGACCGGCTCTACCAGTACCTGGAGGCGGTGGAGCCGGAGGCCGAGTCCGGGTTCGACCTGACCGGCGAGGTGCTCACCGAGCCCGGGGCGCTCGCCGGGTGGCTGGAGACGCACGCGCCGGCCGACACCCCGGTGGGCGTGGCGGCGAAGCTCGACACGGGGCCCAACCGCCGGCACACCGCCTCGGTGACCGGGCTGGCGCTGGCCACCGCCGGCGGTGCGGCGGCCTGGTGCGATCCCGCCACCCTGGAGCCGACCGACGAGGCGGCCCTGGCGGCCTGGCTGGCCGACGCCGGGCGGCCCAAGGTGCTGCACGACAGCAAGCCGGCGGTGCTGGCGTTCGCCGCGCACGGCTGGCACCTGGAGGGCATCCTCCGCGACACGCAGATCGCGGCCTACCTGGCCCGCCCCGACCAGCGCTCCTACGACCTGACCGACCTGGCCCTGCGCTACCTGCACCGCGAGCTGCGGGTCGACGCCCCGGAGACCGGCCAGCTCACCCTGGAGGGGCTCGGCAACGACGGCGAGGCGGAGCAGAACCTCATGCTCCAGGCCCGCGCCACCCTAGACCTGGCCGACGCGATCGACGCCGAGCTGTCCCGCGACGGCGAGCAGTCGGCGCGGCTGATGGCCGGGGTGGAGCTGCCGCTGATGCGGGTGCTCGCCGACATGGAACGCACCGGCATCGCCGCCGACACGCACTACCTCTCCGAGTTGGAGGCGCACTTCGCCGCCGAGGTGAAAGCCGCCGCCCAGGGGGCCTACGAGTCGGTCGGCCGGGAGTTCAACCTCGGCTCGCCGAAGCAGTTGCAGGAGATCCTCTTCGGCGAGCTGGGCCTGCCCAAGACCAAGAAGATCAAGACCGGCTACACCACCGACGCCGACGCCCTGCAGTGGCTGCACGCGCAGAACCCGCACCCGGTGCTGGCCCACCTGCTGCGCCACCGGGACGTGGCGAAGCTCAAGACGACCGTCGACGGGCTGCTCAAGTCGGTCTCCGACGACGGCCGCATCCACACCACGTTCAACCAGACGGTGGCGGCCACGGGGCGGCTCTCCTCCACCGAGCCCAACCTGCAGAACATCCCGATCCGCACCGAGGAGGGCCGCCGCATCCGGCGCGCCTTCGTGGTGGGGGAGGGCTACGACTGCCTGCTCACCGCCGACTACAGCCAGATCGAGATGCGGATCATGGCGCACCTGTCGTCGGACGACGCGCTCATCGAGGCGTTCAACTCCGGTGCCGACTTCCACGCCGCCACCGCCTCGTCGGTCTTCGAGGTGCCGGTCGACGAGGTCACCGCCGACCAGCGGCGCAAGATCAAGGCAATGAACTACGGCCTGGCGTACGGGCTGAGCGCGTTCGGCCTCTCCCAGCAGCTCGGGATCACCGCCGAGGAGGCGCGCGGGCTGATGGAGAACTACTTCGCCGGTTTCGGGGGCGTGCGCGACTACCTCCAGGAGGTCGTCGCCCGCGCCCGGCACGACGGTTACACCTCCACCATCCTGGGCCGCCGCCGCTACCTGCCCGACCTGGTCAGCGACAACCGGCAGCGCCGGGAGATGGCGGAGCGGATGGCGCTCAACGCTCCCATCCAGGGTTCGGCGGCCGACATCATCAAGGTCGCCATGCTGCACGTCGACACGGCGCTGCGCGAGGCGGGCCTGCGCTCGCGGATGCTGCTCCAGGTGCACGACGAGCTGGTCTTCGAGGTCGCCCCGGGCGAACGGGAGACCCTGGAGGCGCTGGTGCGGCGGGAGATGGGCGGGGCGCACCCGCTGTCGGTGCCGCTGGAGGTCTCCGTCGGCGAGGGCCGGGACTGGAACAGCGCCGACCACTGACGGGCGCCGCCCGCCGCGCGCCGGCACGGGCCCTGCCCGGGGAGGGCGGCAGGACCCGCGCCGCCGTCGAACGGTGCGGGACGGCCGTGGGTCAGGGCAGGGGCGGCGGGTCCGCGTCGTCGTCAGACTTCTGGGACGGCCGTGCCCGCCGCGCGCAGGGCCGCCGCCAGCCGGTCGCGTGCCGCCGTCTGCGCCGCGATGCGGGCGTCGAGCACCGCGAGGCGGTCCAGGGCGACCCGGACACCGGCCGGCGCGGGCGGGGCGGCGGCCACGTCCCCGTCCAGGCAGGGCAGGAACGTCCGCACGTCGTCCAGCGTCAGGCCGGCGGCCAGCAGGTGACGGATGTTGCGCACGCGGCCCACCGACCGCTCGTCGTAGATCCGGTAGCCGTTGTGGGCCCGCCGGGAGTCGAGCAGCCCGTGCCGCTCGTAGTGCCGCAGCGCGCGTGGGGTGGTGCCGGTGGCCTCCGCCAGCTCGCCGATCAGCATGGTCCGTACCTCCGGGCACCGTTCTACCAGTGCGGCGGGCGACGCCGTCACGCGATCACGGCGCCACCGTCGACCGGCAGCACGACGCCGGTGACGAAGCCGGCCGCCGGGTCGGCGAGGCGCAGGATCGCCCACGCCACCTCCTCGGGACGCCCGATGCGTCCCAGCGGCGTCCGCTCCACCTGCCAGCGGCGGACGTCGGCCTGCTGCTGCGGCGTCAGCCTCTGGTGCGCGCCGATCGGGGTGTCGACGGCGCCGGGCGCCACCGCCACCACCCTGATCCCGGACGGCGCGAGCTCCACCGCCCAGCTGCGGGTCAGCGAGTCCAGGGCGGACTTCCCGGCCGCGTACAGCGAGCTGCCCGGCCAGGCCCGCGACCCGACCGACGTGGTGACGTTGACGACGACGCCCCGGCTGTCGGTCAGCGCCGGCACCGCCGCCTGGGTGAGCAGGAGCGGCGCCACCAGGTTCGTCGCCAGGTGTCGCTCGACGGTCTCGGGGGCGAGCGAACCGAGCGGACCGCCGCCGGCCACGCCCGCGTTGTTGACCAGCACGTCGAGGCGGCCGTGCCGCTGCGTGGCGGTGCCGACGATCAGCTCCGCGGCGCCGGGAGCGGTGACGTCGGCGACCAGCGGTTCGATGCCGGGGTGGCCGGCGGCGGTCTCCGCCAGTGGCGCGGCCCGTCGTCCCACCGCGACGACGTACGCCCCCTGGGCGCTGAACTCACGGGCCGTGGCCCGCCCGATCCCGGTGCCCGCACCGGTGACGACGACGATCCTGCGTTGCGCTCGACTCATGGTGCGGATCGTCGGACCCTGCCGTCAGTGGCAGGGTCAAGCGGACGGGCTCAGCGCTTCAGTGGGTCGTGGCCCCAGTTCATCAGGGACCAGCGCCACTTCGTGTCGCGGACGTCGCCGGAGGGGCGCTGCGCCATGTGCCGGCGGACGTAGCCGACGACCTTGCGCATGTGCCGGTAGTCGCCCTCGGAGAGCTCGGCACGCTTGCGCCGCAGCAGCTCGATGATCTTGCGGCCCGACTCGTGCCCGACCGACTCGCCGCCGCCGGAGCGCCCACCCTTGTGCCAGCCGACCTGCTTCGACTCGTCGGTCTCCAGCCACGTCGACAGCTCGGCCGGCTTCATGTTCACCGCCTCGGTGAACTCCCGGTAGGTGTCCCGGCCCTCGTCACCCCTGCTCATGGCGCAGCACCTCCGGACGGTGTGCGACGTCCCGCCCCGAGTCGTCGTTGCGGATCCGGTACTGCGGGTCGTCCGGTGAGGCGTTCACGGCGTGCCCGCGTACGTGCGTGCGTTCGGTGATCTTCTCCTTGACCACGCCGTACGCCCGGCCGCTGTGGCTGGCCCAGGAGACGTGGTCACCGCTGTGGAACTCGCTCTGCTCGGCCATGCGACGCGGGTACCCGGCGTCGATGCCCCGAAACGACGGCCCCGGCCGGGCGCGCTCCGGTCGGGGCGCGTGCCGGTCAGCCGGCGGGCTTCTGCGCGACGAAGATGGCGGTGCCGGGGAAGAGGCGGCCGCGCAGCGGGCTCCACTGCCCCCAGATCCCCTCGTGCCCCTCGGGCCACTCCGGTTCCACGAGGTCGAGCAGGCGGAACCCAGCGCCCACGAGCTCGCGGATCCGGTCGCCGAGCGTGCGGTGCTGCTCGACGTAGGTGGCGTCACCGGCCTCGTCCTGCTCCACGTAGGGGGAGCGGTCGAAGTACGAGTGCACGGCGGTCAGCCCGCCCTCGCCGGGGTCGTCGAGGAAGATCCACCGCATCGGGTGGGTCACCGAGAACACCCACCGGCCGCCGGGGCGCAGCACCCGGAACACCTCGCGCATGACCGCCGCCGAGTCGGCCACGAACGGGACCGCCCCGAACGCCGTGCAGGCGGTGTCGAACGCGGCGTCGGCGAAGGGCAGCGCCAGCGCGTCGGCCTGCACCAGCGGCACGCGTACGCCGGTGCGTCCGGCCGCCAGCGCGGCGTGCCGCAGCATGCCGGCGGAGAGGTCCAGGGCGACCGGCCGGGCCCCCTGGGTGGCGAGCCACCGCGCGGCGGCGGCGGCCCCGCAGCCGAGTTCCAGCACCCGCCGGCCGGCCAGGTCGCCCAGCAGCCGTACGTCGGCCTCCCGCACGCCCTCCGGACACCAGACGAAGTCCAGGTCACCGAGGAAACGGCCGTGCTCGGCCTGGTAGTCGTCGGCGTCGGCGTCCCACCAGCGGCGGTTCGCCCGGCGGGCCTCGGCGTTGCCGACCCGGCGCCGGGTCACCCGGCTGTCGTCATCCACCCGCCCACGCTAGCCCCGCGCGCGCCGTGCGCCGGGCGACCCCCGGAGTGCGGGGTACGGCGCCCGGCGCTACCGTTCACCGGTGATGCCCCTGTGACGGACGCGACACCTGCGGCGCCTTCCTGCCGATATCTCCGCTTTCGCAGCTGACGAGGCGGCGAGAGGACGGGAGGGCTTGCACGCTGTGGTAATGCAGCGGGTAGGCTAGATGATGCGCTCGCGGATCGTGTGCCTCGGCAGGGAGCAGGTGCGCGGTCTCCGGGACCACTGGCGGAGCCACATCCATGATCTCACGCGATGATCTTTCGGTGTGCCCGGCGACGGATCCGCTGGCGCGAACAGGTCACCGCGACACACCAGCCTGCTGTGACACACCATCCGACCGGAGCAACCGCCCACATGACGAGCAGCATCGAGGCCCCCTCGAGCGCCACCCGGGTCACCCACGACGATCTCGGTTCCGAGGAGGCTTTCCTCGCCGCGATCGACGAGACCATCAAGTACTTCAACGACGGCGACATTGTCGAAGGCACCGTCGTCAAGGTCGATCGGGACGAGGTCCTGCTCGACATCGGCTACAAGACCGAGGGTGTCATCCCCTCTCGGGAGTTGTCGATCAAGCACGACGTGGACCCGGCCGAGGTCGTTTCGGTTGGTGACCACATCGAGGCCCTGGTCCTCCAGAAGGAGGACAAGGAGGGTCGTCTGATCCTCTCCAAGAAGCGGGCGCAGTACGAGCGGGCCTGGGGCACCATCGAGAAGATCAAGGACGAGGACGGGGTCGTCCGCGGCTCGGTCATCGAGGTGGTCAAGGGCGGCCTCATCCTCGACATCGGGCTGCGGGGCTTCCTGCCCGCCTCCCTGGTCGAGATGCGTCGGGTGCGCGACCTGCAGCCGTACGTCGGGCGCGAGCTCGAAGCCAAGATCATCGAGCTGGACAAGAACCGCAACAACGTGGTCCTGTCCCGCCGGGCCTGGCTGGAGCAGACGCAGTCCGAGGTGCGCACCGAGTTCCTCAACAAGCTGCAGAAGGGCCAGGTCCGCAAGGGCGTCGTGTCCTCGATCGTCAACTTCGGCGCGTTCGTCGACCTGGGCGGCGTGGACGGCCTCGTGCACGTCTCCGAGCTGTCCTGGAAGCACATCGACCACCCGTCCGAGGTCGTCGAGGTGGGCCAGGAGGTCGAGGTCGAGGTCCTGGACGTCGACCTGGACCGCGAGCGGGTCTCGCTGTCGCTGAAGGCGACGCAGGAGGACCCGTGGCGTCAGTTCGCCCGCACCCACGCGATCCAGCAGATCGTGCCGGGTAAGGTCACCAAGCTGGTGCCGTTCGGCGCCTTCGTCCGGGTGGACGACGGCATCGAGGGCCTGGTCCACATCTCCGAGCTGGCCGAGCGCCACGTGGAGATCCCGGAGCAGGTCGTCCAGGTCGGCTCCGAGGTCATGGTCAAGGTCATCGACATCGACCTGGAGCGCCGCCGGATCTCGCTGTCGCTCAAGCAGGCCAACGAGGGCTTCGTCGAGGGCGAGGAGCACTTCGACCCGACCCTCTACGGCATGGCCGCGACGTACGACACCGAGGGCAACTACATCTACCCGGAGGGCTTCGACCCGGAGACGGGCGAGTGGCTCGAGGGGTACGACAAGCAGCGCGAGACCTGGGAGAACCAGTACGCCGAGGCGCGTCAGCGCTGGGAGGCCCACACCAAGCAGGTGCAGACCTCCCGGGCCGCCGACGCCGAGGCGGCTGCCAACCCGGCCCCGCCCGTCACCGGTGGTGGCACCACCACCTCGACCAGCGCGGCCCCGAGCCGTCAGGCCGAGGAGCCGGCCGGCACTCTGGCCACCGACGAGGCGCTCGCCGCTCTGCGGGAGAAGCTCGCCGGCGGCAAGTGACCCGCTGAACGACGACGGGCCCCGTCCCCGCGATCGCGAGATCGCCGGGGGCGGGGCTCCCGTCTTTCCGCAGCCGCCCGCCGCCGCGCCCTCGCCGCCCTACGTACCCGATGCGGCGGCGACCGGTTGCCTCAGGATGGTGCGTTGCCGCTCGGGCGCGACCCGGCGGAAGTCGCTGAGGTAGATCTCGTGGTGTCTGCCCACCATCCGCAGCCCGTTGCCCGGGACGAACTCACCGTGCAGCCGCGCCAGCACCTCGGCCTCGTCGTCGAAGGAACCGACGTGCAGCGTCTGCACGCACCGCCCCTCGGACAGTGTCGCCAGGCGGACGTCGTCGAGACGTGACGGGCGGTTCCTGGCCCCGGCCTGCTCGACGGCGGCGGTGAACAGGTCCTGGCCGATCCAGTCCGGCACCATGATCATCAGCGTCCAGTCCCACCGTGCCTTGTCGCGCCGGGCGGTGAACGAGTCCATGTCCTCGGCCCACCACAGGCCCTCCAGGGGCGGGACGACGTAGTCCCGGCCGAGGTCTCGCCTGCTGGCGAACTTCAGCTTGTAGGCCACCGGGTAGAGGGCCTCGATGGCGCCGGTGAACGCCGGTGCGCCGTTCGGGTCGCCGTGGCCGTCGACCATGAGGTACCGCGTGTCGGGCACGTCCACGATCCGGAACTGGCCGCGCCCGGCCTGATAGGCGTCGAGCGTCTTCTTGAAGTCGGTCTTGTCAGTCATCAGGCACCTGGGCTCGGGCGGCGAGCCACTGCCTTTCCGCCTCCAGGAGGCTCAGCGAGTACGAGAAGACCTCCCGCGCCGGGTGCGGGAGGGGGGCCTGCGCCTGCTGCGCCGACCGGAGCGACTCGATGCGGGCCTCGACCCCCGCCAGCCGGGTGCGCAGCGCCTGCGCGTACTCCCGGTCGGAGAGCAGGGGCAGGTTGGCGATGCCGACGAGAAGCGGGTGCCGGACCGGCTGCGGTTGCTCGATGAGCGCCAGCGCGGTGCGCGCCGCGGCCGCCCGGCCCTCGGCGGTGGCGTGGAACACGTGGCGGGACTTCGGGGCGGCGGGAGCCTCGGGAACGTGGACCAGGCCGCGCTTGTCCAGCTTGGCGAGCAGGTAGTAGATCGAGGAGAACCCAACGTCGGACCACTGACGGATGCCGCGTCGCGCGATCACCTGCTCCAGGTCGTAGCCGTGCCGGGGTCGTTCGATGAGCAGGCCTAGCACGGTCAGCTCGGCGGTGGTCAACTCCACGCGCCTATCCTAGTACTAGGATACGGCTCCAGAGGGACCGGTCCGGGGTGCCCCCGGTGCCGGCAGCGCGGTGGTGATCCGGTTGACTGACGTCGTGCTGAAGGTGGGACTGACCGGAGGAATCGGGTCCGGCAAGAGCGCCGTGGCGAGGCGACTGACCGAGTGCGGCGCGGTGCTGATCGACTCCGACCGGGTGGCCCGGGAGGTGGTCGCGCCGGGCACGGAAGGGCTGGCCGAGATCGTCGCGGCCTTCTCCGAGCGGATCCTCGACGCCGAGGGCGCCCTCGACCGGGCGGCGCTGGGCGCGCTGGTGTTCGCCGACGAGACGGCGCGCCGCCGGCTGGAGGCGATCACCCATCCCCGCGTACGGGCCCGGGCCGCCGAACTGGCCGCCGCGGCGGCACCCGACGCGATCGTGATCAACGACGTGCCGCTGCTGGTGGAGGTGGGGCTCGCGCCCACGTACCACCTGGTGGTCGTGGTGCAGACGGAGGTGGCCACCCGGTTGGCGCGGCTGGCCCGCGACCGGGGGATGGACCGGGCGGAGGCCGAGCGGCGGATCGCCGCGCAGGCCGACGACGCCCGGCGGCGGGGCGCGGCGGACGTGCTGCTGACCAACGACGGCAGCCTCGACGACCTGCACGCGGCCGTCGACGCGCTGTGGCGCGAGCGGCTGCGGCCCTACGAGGCGAACCTGCGCGAGCGGCGGGCGGCCCCCTCGGAGCACGTCGTCCTGACGGAGGCCGACCCGACCTGGCCGCAGCAGTACGCGCGGCTGGCCGCCCGGATCCGGCACGCGCTCGCCCCCGCCGACCTGCGTATCGACCACATCGGCTCGACCGCGGTCCCGGGGCTCGTCGCCAGGGACGTGATCGACATCCAGCTCACCGTCCCGACCCTCGCCGACGCGGACGGACCGCTGGCCGAACGGCTCGCGGAGGCGGGCTTCCCGCGCCTGCCCGGCGAGTGGTGGGACGACCCCCGCCCGCCCGGCAGCGGCCGGTGGGAGAAGCGGCTGCACGGCAGCGCCGACCCGGGCCGCCCCGTGCACCTGCACGTCCGCCCGGCCAACGCGCCCGGCTGGCGGTACGCGCTGCTGATGCGCGACCACCTGCGTGCCGACCCGGACCAGCGGTCGGCCTATCTGGCGCTGAAGCGGGAGCTGGCGGCCTCCGCCCCGGACAGCGCCGCGTGGACCACCGCGAAGGACCCGTGGTTCGACGAGGAGCACCTGCGCGCCGAGCAGTGGGCGGCGCAGACCGGCTGGCGTCCCTGACCGGTCAGCGGCCCCCGGCCGGGGGCCGGGGCGGTGGGACG